>NZ_JBBCWZ010000385.1:0-200 GCF_037145695.1 Acinetobacter sp. USHLN143 | reverse complement strand
CCCCTGCTTTCTCCCGTAGGACGTATGCGGTATTAGCATCCCTTTCGAGATGTTGTCCCCCACTAATAGGCAGATTCCTAAGCATTACTCACCCGTCCGCCGCTAGGTCAGTTACCGAAGCAACTTCCCCCGCTCGACTTGCATGTGTTAAGCCTGCCGCCAGCGTTCAATCTGAGCCATGATCAAACTCTTCAGTTTAA
>NZ_JBBCWZ010000384.1:0-201 GCF_037145695.1 Acinetobacter sp. USHLN143 | reverse complement strand
GTCTGTCAAGCGCGTATTTTCAAGATTAAACCCGCGTCCTTTGAGACAACTGAATAAGGTTTCAATTTCCCAGCGTAATGCATAATCCTCAATAGCATTGGCATTAAACTGAGGAGAAACGACGAGTAAAAGCTCTCCATTTTCTAACTGTAGTGCACTTATATATAGTTTCACCCGACCAACCAAAATCCGTCGTTTACG
>NZ_JBBCWZ010000383.1:0-201 GCF_037145695.1 Acinetobacter sp. USHLN143 | reverse complement strand
CGTAAACGACGGATTTTGGTTGGTCGGGTGAAACTATATATAAGTGCACTACAGTTAGAAAATGGAGAGCTTTTACTCGTCGTTTCTCCTCAGTTTAATGCCAATGCTATTCAGGATTATGCATTACGCTGGGAAATTGAAACCTTATTCAGTTGTCTCAAAGGACGCGGGTTTAATCTTGAAAATACGCGCTTGACAGAC
>NZ_JBBCWZ010000382.1:0-202 GCF_037145695.1 Acinetobacter sp. USHLN143 | reverse complement strand
GCTTTGTTTAGGCTGAATCTGATAGATCGATTCACTTAAGGTTCGTAATACCTTGCCAATGCTGATACGCTCGACTTCAGCAATATCTCTTACACCGCTTCCTCTGACCATCAAATGTAATATCTTGCCGGTAATACCTGAGTTACACCCTTGATAGCTTAATGCATGATCACCAATAAACTGACGTTTGCAATCTTTGCAC
>NZ_JBBCWZ010000381.1:0-202 GCF_037145695.1 Acinetobacter sp. USHLN143 | reverse complement strand
CCGCTGATAGATCAGGCGCTGACGGTACAGCGGCAAATGATCGGCATACTTCGATACCAGCACATGGCTGAGCAGTTCAGGTGAAGCAATGCCTTTATCAATCACATAGGCGGGCATCGCTTGCTGAGTCAGGGTGTCACACTGATCACAGACCCATTTGCCACGCACATGCTGTTCCTTATAGAACTGTGCCGGTCTGAAA
>NZ_JBBCWZ010000380.1:0-202 GCF_037145695.1 Acinetobacter sp. USHLN143 | reverse complement strand
CACAAAGATTTGAAATGCAAAGCGCCCCTAATTGAGCCAAATTTAAGGCGTAACTTGGGTAAGTGGTCGACCTAATTCCGTAAATCTGTTAAGGACTGCTACACGTGCATGAATTTCATTCACCTGACTAGGAAAGCTTCTTGCCATTAATTTATCGCCTAATAATTTGATGCAATGCATCTTGGTTTCCACCAAACTGCGG
>NZ_JBBCWZ010000379.1:0-204 GCF_037145695.1 Acinetobacter sp. USHLN143 | reverse complement strand
TAGATGCAGAAGAAAGATTACATGTCTGTTTTACAATTAATGCAAGCATAATCAGTGTAAAACATTTTGCATGTGACTTGTTCCACTTTAGATATTTGTTTAAGATGAGATATAACTCATTGAAATGTGTCATCATATTCGTCTTCAGAAAACAAGTATTATGCCATTATTTCAATGAGTTATCTTTTTTTGTCGTGTACAAAG
>NZ_JBBCWZ010000378.1:0-207 GCF_037145695.1 Acinetobacter sp. USHLN143 | reverse complement strand
TCACGTCTTTCATCGCCTCTGACTGCCAAGGCATCCACCACATGCACTTAATTACTTGACTATACAACCCCAAACAGTCGTTTATCCTTACAAGTAGGATAAGCAACAGAGCTTGTCTTGCGACTCACTCATACAGTTGGCGTTTGTGCACTTAAGCACCGTACAGCTTCAATTAGATTCATATACCAAAACGCTTGATTCAGTTAA
>NZ_JBBCWZ010000377.1:0-208 GCF_037145695.1 Acinetobacter sp. USHLN143 | reverse complement strand
AGCATTATCGTATGAATCACCAGTCGTACCGACTGATGCTCGTAAATTTGCTGCTTCTAAACGATTGGTATAGCGAATGGAAAGATATTGCACACCTCTGTCGGAATGATGAATCACATTCTTTGGCATGCCTCGATCATGCAATGCTTGCTCTAATGCATCGAGCACCATATCTGTATTCATTCGTGTAGATACTTTCCAGCCAACA
>NZ_JBBCWZ010000376.1:0-208 GCF_037145695.1 Acinetobacter sp. USHLN143 | reverse complement strand
GGTCACTTTATGTGTCGGCAGCCTTTTCAGCACATCACTTAAATAGGCATACGGATCCAGCCCATTCAGCTTTGCTGACTGGATTAACGTCATGATGTTTGCCGCTCGCTGTCCACTGCGCAGCGAACCTGCAAACAACCAGTTCTTACGGCCCAATGCCCAGGGACGCATTGAGTTCTCTGCCCAGTTATTGTCAATGGGTAGATTG
>NZ_JBBCWZ010000375.1:0-210 GCF_037145695.1 Acinetobacter sp. USHLN143 | reverse complement strand
TTGTCGAAGGCGCTCTTTATTCAGCCTTCTAGATTCACCCGGTGACACGGGTGGTTCCCGCAGGGGGGAACAACTTCATTAAGCGACTTCGTGTCGCACCTCTACCCAATTATTGCAAATCGGTAGATTGCCATCATCCAAATAGCGGCTTAAAGCTGGCCAACGCTTCAGAGTGTAATTGATCGCCTTGGCGGTGGGAGAACTCGATGG
>NZ_JBBCWZ010000374.1:0-210 GCF_037145695.1 Acinetobacter sp. USHLN143 | reverse complement strand
GGGGTGTTTGCTTTCAACGGGGAAACTGGTGACAAGCTGTTTACAAGAGTCAGTGACAAGTACTTGGTTTTATGCCTATTTAACTGGAATAGCTCAACAAGTAAAACAGACATATAACCTTCCATTGGTTCTTATTGTTGATAATGCCTCGATTCATAGAAGTAAAAAGATGGCTGATTACAGAGAGCTACTTAAAACTAACTTTTCGAC
>NZ_JBBCWZ010000373.1:0-210 GCF_037145695.1 Acinetobacter sp. USHLN143 | reverse complement strand
TTATGACACCAAGCAATGCCGTCAGGTCATTGCAGATCGGCAAGCGCATGCGGTGATTCCACCTAGAAAAAATGCGAAACCATGGAAAGATACAAAGATTAGCTCGCTAGAGCGAAATGAATTACTTCGAACAGTTAAGCGTTTAGGCAGGACACTATGGAAAAAATGGTCAGGCTATCATCGGCGAAGTTTGGTTGAAACTAAGATGCA
>NZ_JBBCWZ010000372.1:0-210 GCF_037145695.1 Acinetobacter sp. USHLN143 | reverse complement strand
CCATCGAGTTCTCCCACCGCCAAGGCTATCAATTACACTCTGAAGCGTTGGCCAGCCTTAAGCCGCTATCTGGATGATGGCAATCTACCGATATGCAACAATTGGGTAGAGGTGCGACACGAAGTCGCTTAATGAAGTTGTTCCCCCCTGCGGGAACCACCCGTGTCACCGGGTGAATCTAGAAGGCTGAATAAAGAGCGCCTTCGACAA
>NZ_JBBCWZ010000371.1:0-211 GCF_037145695.1 Acinetobacter sp. USHLN143 | reverse complement strand
AGAGCATTTTCAACTTTATGAATAGTACGATTCACATTACTTTCAGCAAGATTATAGTCAGCGGATAATTCAATTTGAGTCCTATAACAGCGTAAGTAGTTTAGAGTTAACAATAATTGATCCTCTAAACACAAAGAATGCGGCCTTCCAGATTTTTTCTTGGCAAGTTCAGCGTGTTGTAACACCGATACCATTTTTAAGAATAATGGAC
>NZ_JBBCWZ010000370.1:0-212 GCF_037145695.1 Acinetobacter sp. USHLN143 | reverse complement strand
GGCAAGCGCATGCGGTGATTCCACCTAGAAAAAATGCGAAACCATGGAAAGATACAAAGAGTAGCTCGCTAGAGCGAAATGAATTACTTCGAACAATTAAACGTTTAGGCAGGACACTATGGAAAAAATGGTCAGGCTATCATCGGCGAAGTTTGGTTGAAACTAAGATGCATTGCATCAAATTATTAGGAGATAAACTCAGTGCAAGGAGT
>NZ_JBBCWZ010000369.1:0-212 GCF_037145695.1 Acinetobacter sp. USHLN143 | reverse complement strand
GGGAAGCTCCGTATTGATGTAGAGCTTCCAACAGGAAAACATATAGGATTCAACGTTTAACAATAAAAATGGGAGCTATAGGCTCCCATTTTTAGATTCGTATAACGTTGAACCCAACGGTAAATAGTCGTGTGATCAACATTCACACCCCGTTCGGCCAGCATTTCCTGCAGTTCACGATAGCTAATGCCATATTTACAATACCAGCGCAC
>NZ_JBBCWZ010000368.1:0-213 GCF_037145695.1 Acinetobacter sp. USHLN143 | reverse complement strand
ATCTGTTGTACTTTAATAGGATTTTGCTGATCTAAATGCTTTTGATGCCAGGCACGAAGTGTTTCAGGAGTACAACCAATCTTAGGCGCAATTGCTGTGATTGCAGCCCAATTCGATGGATAATCTTTTTCAGATTCAATCAATAATTGAACCGCTCTTTCTCTGATTTCAGGGGTATATTTTAATTTTGTCATCGGGATAGTCTCTCAGAAT
>NZ_JBBCWZ010000367.1:0-214 GCF_037145695.1 Acinetobacter sp. USHLN143 | reverse complement strand
CCGTTTGAGCTTGCCATGATCACATTCAATCACGTTATTCTTGTATTTAATCTGTCGATGGTCCAGGTCTTCAGGACACTTTCCTTCCTGTTTTAGTCGCGACAAAGCACGTCCATATGTGGGTGCTTTATCCGTGTTGATCACTTGTGGAATTTGCCACTTCTTCACATTATTTAAAATTTTTCCAAGAAAACAATATGCTGATTTGGTATTA
>NZ_JBBCWZ010000366.1:0-215 GCF_037145695.1 Acinetobacter sp. USHLN143 | reverse complement strand
GAATACTGAAAAATGAGTTAGTGCATCATTACAACTATCAAACCAGAGAAGAAGCCAAAGCAGATATTATAAAATACATTGAATTATTTTATAATCATCGAAGAATTCAAAAGGGTTTGGGTTTTAAGACACCAAATCAAATGGCCGAAGACTTTTATAAGTTGGCTGCCTAGAATCTCCCAAGGGAAAGTCTCCTGATAATTCAGCGTATATCA
>NZ_JBBCWZ010000365.1:0-217 GCF_037145695.1 Acinetobacter sp. USHLN143 | reverse complement strand
TGTGGGCATGGGTTAAACGTAAGCGTAAAGAATGGTTGATCGACTCAGTCGATGAATTATTTCGAGTTTTTTTCGAATCCTGTATGGATAATAAAGTAGTTTGACTATAACTGATCCCGTCCACACTTTAAACCACGTTGCAACAATTTGCCTTTAATAAGCCAATACAGCTTACGTGTTCCGATACTTGGCATGAGACAGCGATATTCCATAACCA
>NZ_JBBCWZ010000364.1:0-217 GCF_037145695.1 Acinetobacter sp. USHLN143 | reverse complement strand
TGGTTTGATTGTGCTAGAGACTGATGCTGCAGCGCCAACTGCCTGGTGAATTCCAGCAGTTGTTCATGGGTCAGTTGGCTTAAGTCAGGCAGCGTATTCATGACCTCAGTATGCCTGAGGTCATGACGCAGAGGAAATAGAACGTTTGGAGAATAGCAGAATGCACCAACCTGGTTTAGAGCATCGTCACTACCTGCTGTTGTCCAATGCGCTGCCA
>NZ_JBBCWZ010000363.1:0-217 GCF_037145695.1 Acinetobacter sp. USHLN143 | reverse complement strand
ATGAAATAAAATGACAATGGTCATGACTTCAGACAAGCTTAAAGCTGACTTTTTCATTGTTGTTTTTTGATCAGAAATTAGAGCTTTCTCTAAAGATTCATTAAACTTTTTCTCTGTACACGACAAAAATAGATAACTCATTGAAATAATGTCATAATAATTGTTTTCTAACGACGAATACTATGACACATCTCAATGAGTTATATCTTATCTTAAA
>NZ_JBBCWZ010000362.1:0-217 GCF_037145695.1 Acinetobacter sp. USHLN143 | reverse complement strand
GGTCATGAATACGCTGCCTGACTTAAGCCAACTGACCCATGAACAACTGCTGGAATTCACCAGGCAGTTGGCGCTGCAGCATCAGTCTCTAGCACAATCAAACCAACAATTAGATTCTAAAGTTCAACATCTTTCTATTCTCAATCAAAAATACGAGCATGAACTCGCACTATTTAAACAGCACAAATTCGGCAGTAAAAACGAACATCTCACTGCA
>NZ_JBBCWZ010000361.1:0-217 GCF_037145695.1 Acinetobacter sp. USHLN143 | reverse complement strand
AGAGCATTTTCAACTTTATGAATAGTACGATTCACATTACTTTCAGCAAGATTATAGTCAGCGGATAATTCAATTTGAGTCCTATAACAGCGTAAGTAGTTTAGAGTTAACCTGAGTTCGATGAAATATTTTAGCTTTTTAGCAAGTTTTGGAAAGTTGGCTTATTTGGATTTAAGCAATAAGCCACTATAGCAGCCATAATATTCACCATAAAGTT
>NZ_JBBCWZ010000360.1:0-218 GCF_037145695.1 Acinetobacter sp. USHLN143 | reverse complement strand
TACACCTAACTGCTTCAATTTTAATTTAAGTCGTTTTGCAGTGGCTAAATCTCGGTTACCCCATACATAAGCAACAATTTCACCTGTTTCTCGATGATAGGCATAAATTAGCCATTGTTTATTTTGCTTATGACCAACAAAAGTCCAAAACTCATCTACTTCAAGGGTTTCATAATGACTTTGCTGTGCTCGAAGTTGATATTTTGATTGGCTAAGTG
>NZ_JBBCWZ010000359.1:0-219 GCF_037145695.1 Acinetobacter sp. USHLN143 | reverse complement strand
TCAAAAGGCGATACATAACCCAGTGCACTGTGTACACGCTTTTTATTGAACCAATCTACCCAGTTTAGTGTCGCAAGTTGTACATCTGCTAAACCTTGCCAATCTGCTTTTGGTGGTGTTTCAAAAAGTATGCTGAAACAAAGCAGGTTGAATTTTGATAAAATAGAGAAATGCGAATAACTCTAGAAATCAAATGTCCAACCTGCCTCAGTGACAGTA
>NZ_JBBCWZ010000358.1:0-219 GCF_037145695.1 Acinetobacter sp. USHLN143 | reverse complement strand
TCAGGTCATTGCAGATCGGCAAGCACATGCGGTGATTCCACCTAGAAAAAATGCGAAACCATGGAAAGATACAAAGAGTAGCTCGCTAGAGCGAAATGAATTACTTCGAACAGTTAAACGTTTAGGCAGGACATTATGGAAAAAATGGTCAGGCTATCATCGCCGCAGTTTGGTGGAAACCAAGATGCATTGCATCAAATTATTAGGCGATAAATTAAT
>NZ_JBBCWZ010000357.1:0-219 GCF_037145695.1 Acinetobacter sp. USHLN143 | reverse complement strand
GTTATATGCGGGCCAATTGGTTGTGCGGTAGATTTTGTGTGTAGGCTTCTTCATTTGAAAATTATATCGCTGAAAAAGCCTTTACAGATAGGTTTGTGCAACAAAGCCCCTCCATACTAATCGATACCCTATGCGCAAGTACCTTGCGGCTATGCCAATCAATCACAGCACATAAATAAACAAAGCCTTTTGCCATAGGGATATACGTTATATCCGTAC
>NZ_JBBCWZ010000356.1:0-219 GCF_037145695.1 Acinetobacter sp. USHLN143 | reverse complement strand
TGGTTATGGAATATCGCTGTCTCATGCCAAGTATCGGAACACGTAAGCTGTATTGGCTTATTAAAGGCAAATTGTTGCAACGTGGTTTAAAGTGTGGACGGGATCAGTTATTTAAAATATTGAAAGAAAATAACTTATTGATTCGCCCTAAGCGTCGCTATACAAAAACTACGGATAGCAAGCATTGGATGAAGAAGCATCCAAATTTATTAAAGGATT
>NZ_JBBCWZ010000355.1:0-219 GCF_037145695.1 Acinetobacter sp. USHLN143 | reverse complement strand
AGAAGAAATTATTTAGACCAGTTATCAAAAACTTCATTGATGACTTTATTCTCGATAAAAATCATCTGCTACCACAGAGAATCTATAAATAATAGTGCGTAAGTCCTAATATCTTATCTTAAACAAATATCTAAAATGGAACAAGTCACATTTAAAGTGCTTTGCGCTCATCATGCTTGTGATTATTTTAAAGCAAACATGTAATCTTTCTTCTGCATC
>NZ_JBBCWZ010000354.1:0-219 GCF_037145695.1 Acinetobacter sp. USHLN143 | reverse complement strand
GGCCGCAGCAGGAACGCAATTCAGACACAAATCTGGATTGCGATGATCGCCTATTTATTGGTGAGTTTCGCTCAACATTTAGGGAAAACAGGTTGGACAGTTCAACGTTTATAGTCAAATCATTATAAAACTAATACAATGGTGCAATGAGTTATTCAGAACATTTTAGACGTAAAATTTTAGCTAAGCTTGAGGAAGGTTATTCTATTCGAGCGGTAG
>NZ_JBBCWZ010000353.1:0-220 GCF_037145695.1 Acinetobacter sp. USHLN143 | reverse complement strand
TCAATCAATAATTGAACCGCTCTTTCTCTGATTTCAGGGGTATATTTTAATTTTGTCATCGGGATAGTCTCTCAGAATATTGACTCTCCGACAAACCCGGTACGGTTCAAACAGTTAAACGTTTAGGCAGGACATTATGGAAAAAATGGTCAGGCTATCATCGCCGCAGTTTGGTGGAAACCAAGATGCATTGCATCAAATTATTAGGCGATAAATTAAT
>NZ_JBBCWZ010000352.1:0-220 GCF_037145695.1 Acinetobacter sp. USHLN143 | reverse complement strand
AATCCTTTAATAAATTTGGATGCTTCTTCATCCAATGCTTGCTATCCGTAGTTTTTGTATAGCGACGCTTAGGGCGAATCAATAAGTTATTTTCTTTCAATATTTTAAATATAGTCAAATCATTATAAAACTAATACAATGGTGCAATGAGTTATTCAGAACATTTTAGACGTAAAATTTTAGCTAAGCTTGAGGAAGGTTATTCTATTCGAGCGGTAGC
>NZ_JBBCWZ010000351.1:0-221 GCF_037145695.1 Acinetobacter sp. USHLN143 | reverse complement strand
CACTTAGCCAATCAAAATATCAACTTCGAGCACAGCAAAGTCATTATGAAACCCTTGAAGTAGATGAGTTTTGGACTTTTGTTGGTCATAAGCAAAATAAACAATGGCTAAAGAGGTGGATCAGGAAATTTGAACAACACTTATAAGTGATATTTTGCTCCCCAAATGATGTTATAAACATCAATATATGGAGTATTTTATGACACGTAGACCAAGAAGAA
>NZ_JBBCWZ010000350.1:0-221 GCF_037145695.1 Acinetobacter sp. USHLN143 | reverse complement strand
GTTGTAATTTTTCAAAAAAGATTGAAAACCATTTTAAAGCTTTCGACTTAACCTTTTTTTACATCAATAATGGCTTCATTTAATGTCAGCATACTTTTTGAAACACCACCCTGCTTTTAAATATTCAATCACCTCTGTTTTGTATAAGCCATTCACCGTTTCAGCCAGAGCATTATCGTATGAATCACCAGTTGTACCGACTGATGCTCGTAAATTTGCTG
>NZ_JBBCWZ010000349.1:0-221 GCF_037145695.1 Acinetobacter sp. USHLN143 | reverse complement strand
ATATTATTGGCGAGATTTTCAAGTCATGACAGCTGACAAAATAGAGCAATGGGTGGAGAAAGTATCAAACCAATTCGGAAAAGAATACATGTTTACTTTTTAATGGATACTAGGACTTACGCACTATTATTTATAGATTCTCTGTGGTAGCAGATGATTTTTATCGAGAATAAAGTCATCAATGAAGTTTTTGATAACTGGTCTAAATAATTTCTTCTGCC
>NZ_JBBCWZ010000348.1:0-221 GCF_037145695.1 Acinetobacter sp. USHLN143 | reverse complement strand
GTTATGTATCGCCTTTTGAGTTTGAAGCAATGTACTATGATAAGATTAACCCGTTAGGTCAGGTGGCCTAACTTAAATAAAAAAGTCTCCGACAAACCCGGTACGGTTCAATTTCAGGTGATCCATATTTTTCAATCGCTTCATTTAAAGCCGAAATACAAAAATCCACCTCCATACTAATCGATACCCTATGCGCAAGTACCTTGCGGCTATGCCAATCA
>NZ_JBBCWZ010000347.1:0-221 GCF_037145695.1 Acinetobacter sp. USHLN143 | reverse complement strand
TATACTGTCACTGAGGCAGGTTGGACATTTGATTTCTAGAGTTATTTGCATTTCTCTATTTTATCAAAATTCAACCTGCTTTTTTTTAGCATACTTTTTGATACACCACCACCAAATCTAAGTCAGGCCAATCAAGCTCACCGTAAATATCCATATCTGCTCAAAGGATTGGCTATTCAGCGCAGTAATCAAGTGTGGTGTACGGATATAACGTATATCCC
>NZ_JBBCWZ010000346.1:0-221 GCF_037145695.1 Acinetobacter sp. USHLN143 | reverse complement strand
AGATGAGTTTTACTATGACCAGCTACCACAACAAAATAAGGTAGCTTAACTAGAGCAGAATATCACTTATAAATAAGCTTTTAGTTGTTCAAACAAGTGGGACCACCTCTCCTGTTTGATGTAGGCTTTCTTTAATCCAGTTTAAATCAATGAGTTCACTGAAATGGCTGAGTGAAGGCAAAGAATGTTGAAGGGTGCAATCTAAATTTTCAGATAAAGTC
>NZ_JBBCWZ010000345.1:0-221 GCF_037145695.1 Acinetobacter sp. USHLN143 | reverse complement strand
TACTCGTCCTAGAAAAGCGTTAGATTGGCTTACACCATTAGAGAAATTTGCTCAGCTTGTTGATTATCATAAGACTTTTCAAACTGTCGCACCTCATGTTTGAATTCGCCACATTTCAAGTATAGAATTTACCCGATAAAGGTAGCCAAATAAATATACAAGCTAATGCAACTGCCCCCTCATAGCTACACTTTAGCTTATCATATCGTGTTGCTATTCCT
>NZ_JBBCWZ010000344.1:0-222 GCF_037145695.1 Acinetobacter sp. USHLN143 | reverse complement strand
GGTATTACCGGCAAGATATTACATTTGATGGTCAGAGGAAGCGGTGTTAGAGATATTGCTGAAGTCGAGCGTATCAGCATTGGCAAGGTATTACGAACCTTAAGTGAATCGGGTGGTGTTTTAAAAAGTATGCTGACATTAAATGAAGCCATTATTGATGTAAAAGAAGGTTAAGTCGAAGGCTTTAAAATGGTTTTCAAGCTTTTTGGAGAAATTACAACT
>NZ_JBBCWZ010000343.1:0-222 GCF_037145695.1 Acinetobacter sp. USHLN143 | reverse complement strand
TCGAGCACCATATCTGTATTCATCCGTGTCGATACTTTCCATCCAACAATTGCTCGTGAGAACACATCAATAATAAAGGCGGTATAGACCCAGCCTGAATGAGTTTGAATAGGCTTTGTTGCACAAACCTATCTGTAAAGGGTTTTTCAGCGATATAATTTTCAAATGAAGAAGCCTGCACACAAAATCTACCGCACAACCAATTGGCCCGCATATAACCGA
>NZ_JBBCWZ010000342.1:0-222 GCF_037145695.1 Acinetobacter sp. USHLN143 | reverse complement strand
ACACACTCATCAGGAGTTTACCATGAGCAAGAAACACAAGACTTACACCACAGAATTTAAAGCTGAAGCCATCAAATTAATTGAAGCCAATCAAGGCAATGTCTCGGAAACGGCTTTGTTGCACAAACCTATCTGTAAAGGGTTTTTCAGCGATATAATTTTCAAATGAAGAAGCCTACACACAAAATCTACCGCACAACCAATTGGCCCGCATATAACCGA
>NZ_JBBCWZ010000341.1:0-222 GCF_037145695.1 Acinetobacter sp. USHLN143 | reverse complement strand
GTTGCTCTACGACATACCCGATCGGTTGATCTCGAAATAGGGCAAGCCCAATTACCAGCCATACCACATGTTCGGCAGGTAATTTTCTTCTCCTGATAGAAGCCTTACCTGAGAGGTGGATCAGGAAATTTGAACAACACTTATAAGTGATATTTTGCTCCCCAAATGATGTTATAAACATCAATATATGGAGTATTTTATGACACGTAGACCAAGAAGAAA
>NZ_JBBCWZ010000340.1:0-222 GCF_037145695.1 Acinetobacter sp. USHLN143 | reverse complement strand
GCCGTATGATGCGTGATTTATTGAATCGTCAAGGACATCATATAGGACGACGTCATACACGTACTTTAATGAAGAAAATGGGCATTAATGCGTTATATCGTAAACCAAATCGGTGGTGTTTCAAAAAGTATGCTGAAAAAAACAATATGGCTTTTGATAAAATAGAGGTATGAAAATAACGCTACAAATCAAATGTCCTACCTGTCTAAGTAACAATATAAA
>NZ_JBBCWZ010000339.1:0-223 GCF_037145695.1 Acinetobacter sp. USHLN143 | reverse complement strand
TTTGCGGCCTTGTACCATGTCATTTTCTTTGCCATTTTCAACTGCAACAAACTCAGGAATATCATTGCTGTGATTCAATCCTATGCTGAGTTTCATGCTGGCTTTTGAGTCATGAACTTTGGCCCATTCACATAAGGAAAGCGACAGGTCAATATGACTGGCATCCAAGGAATACAAGGGATTCTTAAAGCGAAATTTATGAGCTACTTTTGAGTGTTCATAG
>NZ_JBBCWZ010000338.1:0-223 GCF_037145695.1 Acinetobacter sp. USHLN143 | reverse complement strand
GGCGGTGATCTATGACTTTCAGGATAGTCGTTCAGGCCAGCATGCTGAAGAGTTCTTGAAAGGCTGGCAGGGCTATCTAGTCTGTGATGATTACAGTGGTTATAAAGCACGCTTTAAATCAGGCCAGGTGATTGAGGTGGGCTGCATGGCCCATGCACGTCGTAAATTCCATGAACTGCATGTGACCGGGAAAAGTCAGGTCGCTGAACAGGCATTAGTGCTG
>NZ_JBBCWZ010000337.1:0-223 GCF_037145695.1 Acinetobacter sp. USHLN143 | reverse complement strand
TGTGGTTCCATCGGTAATCATGAAATCAATAGGATTGCCATGTGCATCAACAATCAAATGTATTTTTGAGGAGTTTCCTCCTACACTTTTAGAAATAGATTGATTCGCTATACCGGCAGAATGTTGATGAGCACGTACATGAGAGCCATCAATAAAAATCCACTCCATATCGGGGCATGAGGCTAGTAATTTGAATAATCTAAGTAACTTACCGCTGCTTGAC
>NZ_JBBCWZ010000336.1:0-223 GCF_037145695.1 Acinetobacter sp. USHLN143 | reverse complement strand
AACAAATTAACAGGAATTCTCTGTCTCAGAAGAATCTGATCAACTTTGAGATATAGATATGTTAAATATCTTATCTAAAATTCCACGCACAAAAAAATCCCCCTCTGCCTTAGCGGAGGGGGATTTTCGAATAATGAGCTGGCGATGACTTACTCTCACATGGGTAACCCCACACTACCATCAGCGCTAAGAGGTTTCACTTCTGAGTTCGGGAAGGGATCAG
>NZ_JBBCWZ010000335.1:0-223 GCF_037145695.1 Acinetobacter sp. USHLN143 | reverse complement strand
TGAAAAAATATGATTCAAAATCAGTTTAGATCGTCTTACTTGAAACTTTTCAATATGACAAACCTGTTTAATCACCCGGTGATATTGCTCTATTTTCCAATGACTTGAATGCAATTCATGAAAACCCTCAAAGGACAATAAATCATCTTCATCTTGATGCACAATATAAAACCTCTGCTGTTCTTTTAACTGAGTCTTAAATAATTGTACAAAGCCAAAATCT
>NZ_JBBCWZ010000334.1:0-223 GCF_037145695.1 Acinetobacter sp. USHLN143 | reverse complement strand
GCGAATTAAATTTATTTTGAATTGCCGAACTTTAAATATGAGTTTGAATGAAATTCGTCAATTACTTACCTATAAAGACAAACCTGAGAAAAATTGTTCAGATGTGAATGAGTTAATTGACTTACATGTCAGTGCTATCAGAGAAAATATAATCAAGCAACAAAAGCTTATTGAACAACTATCTGATTTAAGAGGTACTTGTGATGGTTTATGTACAATTGAC
>NZ_JBBCWZ010000333.1:0-223 GCF_037145695.1 Acinetobacter sp. USHLN143 | reverse complement strand
GGCAAGCGCATGCGGTGATTCCACCTAGAAAAAATGCGAAACCATGGAAAGATACAAAGAGTAGCTCGCTAGAGCGAAATGAATTACTTCGAACAATTAAACGTTTAGGCACGACACTATGGAAAAAATGGTCAGGCTATCATCGGCGAAGTTTGGTTGAAACTAAGATGCATTGCATCAAATTATTAGGAGATAAACTCAGTGCAAGGAGTTTTGATAGCCA
>NZ_JBBCWZ010000332.1:0-223 GCF_037145695.1 Acinetobacter sp. USHLN143 | reverse complement strand
CTACAAAATGCATTCTCAACTAAGTGTCTGATTTTATATAAATACCAATCCATATGATCATTATTTGACTGAGTATTTGATTTTCTTGGAATATTCGCTTTAGTTTTTTTCACAGATATTTGTTCTCTTAATGATTCAGAGTCATATCCTTTGTCTGCACAACATACTTCCGTTTCACTCAAATCAAGTTTTTCAATCATTTTGGGAGCAATCTTGACATCAT
>NZ_JBBCWZ010000331.1:0-223 GCF_037145695.1 Acinetobacter sp. USHLN143 | reverse complement strand
ATCACAGACCCATTTACCACGCACATGCTGTTCCTTATAGAACTGTGCCGGTCTGAAATGCAGTTTTTCACTGACATCTTCGCCGATACGACGGAGTTGGCAGCCACAAGCACATTGGGTTGATGCAGGTTCATGCTCAATACGGATGGTGTGTAGATGATCTGGCAGTGGTCGACGTTTAGGTTTATTGGTTTTGGCTTTCTGTGTCGCTGCATTGGTTTTA
>NZ_JBBCWZ010000330.1:0-223 GCF_037145695.1 Acinetobacter sp. USHLN143 | reverse complement strand
CTCTTGTTTTATGGGTATTTTATCGGGTGAAAATAAAGCTTTTAAAGTTCTTCTTTCAAACAAATTCACTTGAATTATTCTGAGTAAACGTTGAACTGTCCAACCTGTTTTTCCTAAATGTTGAGCGAAACTCACCAATAAATAGGCGATCATCGCAATCCAGATTTGTGTCTGAATTGCGTTCCTGCTGCGGCCTAGAAACGCTTTTAATTTGAGATTCTGC
>NZ_JBBCWZ010000329.1:0-223 GCF_037145695.1 Acinetobacter sp. USHLN143 | reverse complement strand
TGGAGCTGAATATCGTCGCCAATGGCGTAAACTACATATTGGTATAGATGCCAAAACCCTACAAATACGCGCTATTCAGCTCACAACCAATAATGTCAGTGATTCACAGGTGCTTGGTGATTTACTTAATCAGATTCCACAAGATGAGCAGATTGACTCTGTTTATACCGATGGAGCTTATGACACCAAGCAATGCCGTCAGGTCATTGCAGATCGGCAAGCA
>NZ_JBBCWZ010000328.1:0-223 GCF_037145695.1 Acinetobacter sp. USHLN143 | reverse complement strand
TATTTCAACTCAAATATATTCTGTTAATGATTTTTCCAGCCTTCGTCAGGTCAGGAAACTGTGATAAATCACAGAGATTATCAAGTGCGCGTATCATAACGCTTGTACTTGCTAATCTCTAGGATCTAAACACTTGATCGCTTAAGGACTAAACTAACAATCAACTGATTGTCTATTTATTAGCTTTTGTCTTTATACATTCCGTAGGAATGTATGGTGGAGA
>NZ_JBBCWZ010000327.1:0-223 GCF_037145695.1 Acinetobacter sp. USHLN143 | reverse complement strand
ACTCATCGACTGAGTCGATCAACCATTCTTTACGCTTACGTTTAACCCATGCCCACATGTGTTCTATAGGATTTAAATCAGGGCTGTATGCAGGAAGCCAAAGAATTTTATACCCTTGTTGTTCCAATAACTCCTGAATATCTGCTCTTTTATGAAATGCTGCATTATCCATAACCACTACACTATTTTCTGGTAATGCTGGTATGAGGAATTGCTCAATCCA
>NZ_JBBCWZ010000326.1:0-223 GCF_037145695.1 Acinetobacter sp. USHLN143 | reverse complement strand
ACCAATCTACCCAGTTTAGTGTCGCAAGTTGTACATCTGCTAAACCTTGCCAATCTGCTTTTAGATATTCAATCACCTCTGTTTTGTATAAGCCATTCACCGTTTCAGCCAGAGCATTATCGTATGAATCACCAGTCGTACCGACTGATGCTCGTAAATTTGCTGCTTCTAAACGATTGGTATAGCGAATGGAAAGATATTGCACACCTCTGTCGGAATGATG
>NZ_JBBCWZ010000325.1:0-223 GCF_037145695.1 Acinetobacter sp. USHLN143 | reverse complement strand
GTCGAAAAGTTAGTTTTAAGTAGCTCTCTGTAATCAGCCATCTTTTTACTTCTATGAATCGAGGCATTATCAACAATAAGAACCAATGGAAGGTTATATGTCTGTTTTACTCGTTGAGCTATTCCAGTTAAATAGGCATAAAACCAAGTACTTGTCACTGACTCTTGTAAACAGCTTGTCACCAGTTTCCCCGTTGAAAGCAAACACCCCATGACATTAACTC
>NZ_JBBCWZ010000324.1:0-223 GCF_037145695.1 Acinetobacter sp. USHLN143 | reverse complement strand
TTTCCAAATACGTTTGATTTGCTCTGCATGATGTAAATCATGCAGAGCACGTTTCGCTCGATGTTCTGGGTTATCAACGAGATCTAAAGCCCGATAATAGGTCGAAGCTGCAATCGGTAAAATTCTACAAATCGCTTCAACACCATATCGATCTTTATTGTTATGGATAAAATCCACCATTATTTGTGTGGGCGGTCGAGCTCCGCCTGGGCGAAAAAAGCGG
>NZ_JBBCWZ010000323.1:0-223 GCF_037145695.1 Acinetobacter sp. USHLN143 | reverse complement strand
AATGATACTGATTCCCGTATCTTTTCCTTTCACCTGATGGAAGAAACTACTCAGAGCTTGCAAACAACGGGGCATGATTTCAATAAATCGGTTGTAGCTAAGCAGTTTAGGGAAAGCAGATTTCCAGAATGGAACGATCATTTGGCAATAAAAATATTTGAAGAATCTAAAACCGGATTGATGAAATAAAATGACAATGGTCATTGCTTCAGACAAGCTTAAA
>NZ_JBBCWZ010000322.1:0-223 GCF_037145695.1 Acinetobacter sp. USHLN143 | reverse complement strand
AGTCAATATTGCAGCCATGAATATCGAAATATACTTGAGCAATATGGTTTTCAAGGTTCAATGAGCAAGCGCGGAGACTGTTACGATAATGCACCGATTGAAAGCTTTTGGAGAATACTGAAAAATGAGTTAGTGCATCATTACAACTATCAAACCAGAGAAGAAGCCAAAGCAGATATTATAAAATACATTGAATTATTTTATAATCATCGAAGAATTCAAA
>NZ_JBBCWZ010000321.1:0-223 GCF_037145695.1 Acinetobacter sp. USHLN143 | reverse complement strand
ATAAAGGCTATGATTCAGAACCACTGCGTGAACAGATCAGGAAAACAGGGACTAAAGCGAATATACCAAAGAAAACAAATAGCCAATCGAACAATGACCATATGGACTGGTGTTTATATAAAATCAGGCATTTAGTTGAAAATATGTTTTGTAGATTAAAGCAATTTAGAGGAATAGCTACTCGATATGACAAGCTCAAAAGAAATTATCAAAGTTCTGTTGC
>NZ_JBBCWZ010000320.1:0-223 GCF_037145695.1 Acinetobacter sp. USHLN143 | reverse complement strand
GAACCGAACTCTATTAGCTGCACACAACTTGCCGAGACTTATAATATCTCGCATGATAGTGTAAATCGCTTTCTAGAGCGTGAAGAATATACACCTCACGACCTATATCAAAAAGCAATTCAACATATTGATAATAATAAACTTATAGTCAGTATTGATGATACTGTTTTAGATAAACCATATAGTCAACATATGGACTTGGTTAGCTATTTTTGGTCAGGCA
>NZ_JBBCWZ010000319.1:0-223 GCF_037145695.1 Acinetobacter sp. USHLN143 | reverse complement strand
AGTCAATATTGCAGCCATGAATATCGAAATATACTTGAGCAATATGGTTTTCAAGGTTCAATGAGCAAGCGCGGAGACTGTTACGATAATGCACCGATTGAAAGCTTTTGGGGAATACTGAAAAATGAGTTAGTGCATCATTACAACTATCAAACCAGAGAAGAAGCCAAAGCAGATATTATAAAATACATTGAATTATTTTATAATCATCGAAGAATTCAAA
>NZ_JBBCWZ010000318.1:0-223 GCF_037145695.1 Acinetobacter sp. USHLN143 | reverse complement strand
TTGTTCAATTAACCATGTAAACCACTGCTCACCGATAAACTCTCTGTCTGCGAACACATTCACAATACGGTCTTTACCAAAAATGGCTATAAAGCGTTGAATCAAAGCAATACGCTCTTTCGTATCTGAATTTCCACGTTTATTAAGCAATGTCCAAAGGATAGGTATCGCTATTCCACGATAAACGATTGCGAGCATCAGGATATTAATATTTCGTTTTCCC
>NZ_JBBCWZ010000317.1:0-223 GCF_037145695.1 Acinetobacter sp. USHLN143 | reverse complement strand
GCGAATTAAATTTATTTTGAATTGCCGAACTTTAAATATGAGTTTGAATGAAATTCGTCAATTACTTACCTATAAAGACAAACCTGAGAAAAATTGTTCAGATGTGAATGAATTAATTGACTTACATGTCAGTGCTATCAGAGAAAATATAATCAAGCAACAAAAGCTTATTGAACAACTATCTGATTTAAGAGGTACTTGTGATGGTTTATGTACAATTGAC
>NZ_JBBCWZ010000316.1:0-223 GCF_037145695.1 Acinetobacter sp. USHLN143 | reverse complement strand
ATTTGCGGCCTTGTACCATGTCATTTTCTTTGCCATTTTCAACTGCAACAAACTCAGGAATATCATTGCTGTGATTCAATCCTATGCTGAGTTTCATGCTGGCTTTTGAGTTGTGAACTTTGGCCCATTCACATAAGGAAAGCGACAGGTCAATATGACTGGCATCCAAGGAATACAAGGGATTCTTAAAGCGAAATTTATGAGCTACTTTTGAGTGTTCATA
>NZ_JBBCWZ010000315.1:0-224 GCF_037145695.1 Acinetobacter sp. USHLN143 | reverse complement strand
CAGCATGCTGGCCTGAACGACTATCCTGAAAGTCATAGATCACCGCCTGAACTGGATTGTACTGTGTAGTGGCATAGGCCCAGACATAACCTTTCTTCGGTTTTTTCTCATTCTCACCCATCCGCATGATGGTGACCGGTGTTTCATCTGCATGCAGCACCTGCTGTTGTAGTACCACCTCTTTTAAGGCATTGGCCAGAGGCTCCAGTTCTACACCGCAGCGA
>NZ_JBBCWZ010000314.1:0-225 GCF_037145695.1 Acinetobacter sp. USHLN143 | reverse complement strand
ATTCAATCAATAATTGAACCGCTCTTTCTCTGATTTCAGGGGTATATTTTAATTTTGTCATCGGGATAGTCTCTCAGAATATTGACTCTCCGACAAACCCGGTACGGTTCAAAGCCTGGATCAGTGCCTGTAACTGCTCCGGGCTGATCGCCATACTTTCACCCTGGTGAACTTTAGCCCAGTGGAATTTCCCCTGTTCCAGCCGCCGGGCACACAGCCAGATAC
>NZ_JBBCWZ010000313.1:0-225 GCF_037145695.1 Acinetobacter sp. USHLN143 | reverse complement strand
GGAGTTCGACTCTCCTAGTCTCCACCATACATTCCTACGGAATGTATAAAGACAAAAGCTAATAAATAGACAATCAGTTGATTGTTAGTTTAGTCCTTAAGCGATCAAGTGATGAGATCCTAGAGATTAACAAGTACAAGCGTTATGATACGCGCACTTGATAATCTCTGTGATTTATCACAGTTTCCTGACCTGACGAAGGCTGGAAAAATCATTAACAGAATA
>NZ_JBBCWZ010000312.1:0-228 GCF_037145695.1 Acinetobacter sp. USHLN143 | reverse complement strand
GGTTATGTATCGCCTTTTGAGTTTGAAGCAATGTACTATGATAAGATTAACCCGTTAGGTCAGGTGGCCTAACTTAAATAAAAAAGTCTCCGACAAACCCGGTACGGTTCATATCGATCTTTATTGTTATGGATGAAATCCACCATTATTTGTGTGGGCGGTCGAGCTCCGCCTGGGCGAAAAAAGCGGCTGCTTTACGTAGAATTTCATTGGCACGCTTTAATTCTT
>NZ_JBBCWZ010000311.1:0-229 GCF_037145695.1 Acinetobacter sp. USHLN143 | reverse complement strand
GGATGTCTGGTGATTTGTAGTCATAAATTTTAGTCCCCACTTGTTTTTAAGTGGGGACTAAATTAAGGCTTATAGGACGAATTCATAAGGTGTGTTCAGCGGACGCTTACAGTTCACCGTAAGCGTGCGCTGAACCCCATAGCTATTTTTTAATTTTGGTCGGGTTTCCAGCGGTGCGGCAGCAATTCTTCTATTTGGCTCACTTTATGTGTCGGTAACCTTTTCAGCA
>NZ_JBBCWZ010000310.1:0-229 GCF_037145695.1 Acinetobacter sp. USHLN143 | reverse complement strand
TAATCTCTAGGATCTAAACACTTGATCGCTTAGGAACTAAACAACTTCATCACTGTATGCTTACATACTGCGCGAAGCGTAGCTTCTTGCTTAAATTTCAAGTAAAAGCAGTGCTTTTATGATCTTGAAATTTGGTGGAGACTAGGAGAGTCGAACTCCTGACCTCCTGCGTGCAAAGCAGGCGCTCTACCAACTAAGCTAAGTCCCCAGCTTATCAATAAGTCAATGT
>NZ_JBBCWZ010000309.1:0-231 GCF_037145695.1 Acinetobacter sp. USHLN143 | reverse complement strand
TTCTGATGTGACAAAACCTGAATCCTAGTCGTTAAAGTGTTTGTTTGCACTCATATTTTAACTGTTAGGACTCAGGTTTTTTTATTTAAAGCAAACTATGGGACAGCAGTGGGAATTCCCCTCCTTTTAGGCATAGGTATCTACACATCTATGAGATACCTAATGCCATTGTGGCTATCTCATTGAGTTCATCTATTGAATATTCCGAGAGCAGTTGAAGAGTGTTCAGTA
>NZ_JBBCWZ010000308.1:0-234 GCF_037145695.1 Acinetobacter sp. USHLN143 | reverse complement strand
AGTTAGTGTTACCCAACCTTCAACCTGCTCATGGATAGATCACCTGGTTTCGGGTCTATACCCAGCAACTAAACGCCCTATTAAGACTCGGTTTCCCTACGGCTCCCCTATTCGGTTAACCTCGCTACTGAATATAAGTCGCTGACCCATTATACAAAAGGTACGCAGTCACCGGACTAAGCCGGCTCCCACTGCTTGTATGCATGCGGTTTCAGGATCTATTTCACTCCCCTC
>NZ_JBBCWZ010000307.1:0-234 GCF_037145695.1 Acinetobacter sp. USHLN143 | reverse complement strand
GAGGGGAGTGAAATAGATCCTGAAACCGCATGCATACAAGCAGTGGGAGCCGGCTTAGTCCGGTGACTGCGTACCTTTTGTATAATGGGTCAGCGACTTATATTCAGTAGCAAGGTTAACCGCATAGGGGAGCCGTAGGGAAACCGAGTCTTAATAGGGCGTTTAGTTGCTGGGTATAGACCCGAAACCAGGTGATCTATCCATGAGCAGGTTGAAGGTTGGGTAACACTAACT
>NZ_JBBCWZ010000306.1:0-234 GCF_037145695.1 Acinetobacter sp. USHLN143 | reverse complement strand
AATGGCAAGTATCAGAAATATCTGCTTTAGCAGAATTACTCAAGGCACTTGCAACATGATCCGCATTGATGAAATCTGGCTTTCTACCCAACCTCTGGATATGCGAGCAGGGATGGATACTATCATGGCTCAGGTGGTGAGAGCCTTTGGCTACATCAAACCGCATTGTGCTTACCTGTTCTGTAATAAACGTGGCCATCGCATGAAAGTACTGGTGCATGATGGACTGGGGAT
>NZ_JBBCWZ010000305.1:0-235 GCF_037145695.1 Acinetobacter sp. USHLN143 | reverse complement strand
CAGCACATCACTTAAATAGGCATACGGATCCAAGCCATTCAGCTTTGCTGACTGGATTAAAGTCATGATGTTTGCCGCTCGCTGACCACTGCGCAGCGAACCTGCAAACAGACAGTTCTTGCGTCCCAACGCCCAGGGACGCATCTGATTGTCGGGTAGTCAGACGCAGTTACCTACGTCCAACCCCCTAAGAACCGTGCATGCGAGTTTCCCAGCACACGGCTCAAGCCTCTGC
>NZ_JBBCWZ010000304.1:0-235 GCF_037145695.1 Acinetobacter sp. USHLN143 | reverse complement strand
TTTTACTGTAGGAATTGAAGGTAATAATTGCAAAATAAGGCATCGAATAAGGCGTGGTTTTAGAAGAAGTTGTAATTTCTCCAAAAAGCTTGAAAACCATTTTAAAGCCTTTGACTTAACCTTCTTTTCTCTGTACACGACAAAAATAGATAACTCATTGAAATAATGTCATAATAATTGTTTTCTAACGACGAATACTATGACACATCTCAATGAGTTATATCTTATCTTAAAC
>NZ_JBBCWZ010000303.1:0-237 GCF_037145695.1 Acinetobacter sp. USHLN143 | reverse complement strand
AGCCAAGATTGGTGCCCTTTAAGGCACTACATAGTATTAAACTGAAGAGTTTGATCATGGCTCAGATTGAACGCTGGCGGCAGGCTTAACACATGCAAGTCGAGCGGGGAAGAGTAGCTTGCTACTTGACCTAGCGGCGGACGGGTGAGTAATGCTTAGGAATCTGCCTATTAGTGGGGGACAACATCTCGAAAGGGATGCTAATACCGCATACGTCCTACGGGAGAAAGCAGGGGA
>NZ_JBBCWZ010000302.1:0-237 GCF_037145695.1 Acinetobacter sp. USHLN143 | reverse complement strand
GCTGAAAAGGTTGCCGACACATAAAGTGACCCAAATAGAAGAATTACTGCCACACCGCTGGAAATCCGACCAAAATTAAAAAATAGGCATGGGATTCAGCGGACGCTTACGCCTTACAGATCGAGTAGATGTTCTATAACTCAAAACGCAGACATGGTTCCAATGGTCAGCGTTCTCCATTAGATTATGAAAAGGCCCATCAAAAGATGGTTATGTGTGTCTAGAATTTTGGTGGCT
>NZ_JBBCWZ010000301.1:0-238 GCF_037145695.1 Acinetobacter sp. USHLN143 | reverse complement strand
CTGTCACTTAGGCAGGCTGGACACTTGATTTCTAGAGTTATTCGCATTTCTCTATTTTATCAAAATCCAACCTGCTTTTTTTCAGCATACTTTTTGAAACACCACCCAAAATCCTATTAAAGTACAACAGAGGTGGTCCCACTTGTTTGAACAACTAAAAGCTTATTTATAAGTGATATTCTGCTCTAGTTAAGCTACCTTATTTTGTTGTGGTAGCTGGTCATAGTAAAACTCATCT
>NZ_JBBCWZ010000300.1:0-239 GCF_037145695.1 Acinetobacter sp. USHLN143 | reverse complement strand
GGTCCCCTGCTTTCTCCCGTAGGACGTATGCGGTATTAGCATCCCTTTCGAGATGTTGTCCCCCACTAATAGGCAGATTCCTAAGCATTACTCACCCGTCCGCCGCTAGGTTAAGTAGCAAGCTACTTTTCCCCGCTCGACTTGCATGTGTTAAGCCTGCCGCCAGCGTTCAATCTGAGCCATGATCAAACTCTTCAGTTTAATACTATGTAGTGCCTTAAAGGGCACCAATCTTGGCT
>NZ_JBBCWZ010000299.1:0-242 GCF_037145695.1 Acinetobacter sp. USHLN143 | reverse complement strand
TTTACCCCACTCAAAAGCAGAAATTGGCTTGAAATGGCAAGTATCAGAAATATCTGCTTTAGCAGAATTACTCAAGGCACTTGCAACATGATCCGCATTGATGAAATCTGGTTGTCTACTCAGCCCATGGACATGCGTGCAGGTATGGATACGACCATGGCTCAGGTGGTGAGAGCCTTTGGCTACATCAAACCGCATTGTGCTTACCTGTTCTGTAATAAACGTGGCCATCGCATGAAAGT
>NZ_JBBCWZ010000298.1:0-245 GCF_037145695.1 Acinetobacter sp. USHLN143 | reverse complement strand
AATAATGGTGGATTTCATCCATAACAATAAAGACTTATATGGTGTTGATGCGATTTGTAGGATTTTACCGATCGCAGCTTCAACCTATTACCGGACTCTAGATCTCTGCGATGAGAAGCATTGCTTCGCAAGGGGAACATCGAGCAAAGCGAGATTTACATGACTTGCATCATGCTGAGGAGATTAAACGAATTTGGAAGGAAAGTTCAGGTCGGTATGGTGTACGTAAAGTCTGGCAAAAACTG
>NZ_JBBCWZ010000297.1:0-249 GCF_037145695.1 Acinetobacter sp. USHLN143 | reverse complement strand
ATTCGTGAAGAACTCGAAATTTCTCAAAAAGAGCTTGCTGAAACTTTGGGAATAAAACAGCCATCGCTTTCAGCAATAGAAAATCGTGGCAATGATCTTAAGATTTCAACCATGAAAAAGTATGTTGAGGCAATGGGTGGGAAGCTCCGTATTGATGTAGAGCTTCCAACAGGAAAACATATAGGATTCAACGTTTAACAATAAAAATGGGAGCTATAGGCTCCCATTTTTAGATTCGTATAACGTTGA
>NZ_JBBCWZ010000296.1:0-250 GCF_037145695.1 Acinetobacter sp. USHLN143 | reverse complement strand
CATCTTTTTACTTCTATGAATCGAGGCATTATCAACAATAAGAACCAATGGAAGGTTATACGTCTGTTTTACTTGTTGAGCTATTCCAGTTAAATAGGCATAAAACCAAGTGCTTGTCACTGACTCTTGTAAACAACTAGTCACCAGTTTCCCCGTTGAAAGCAAACACCCCATGACATTAACTCGTTTTAATCTTATTGCATCAACCGCATGAACATCACCTATCTTTGTCCACGCATAGCGGTTATCA
>NZ_JBBCWZ010000295.1:0-251 GCF_037145695.1 Acinetobacter sp. USHLN143 | reverse complement strand
GTTTGCCTGACCAAAAATAGCTAACCAAGTCCATATGTTGACTATATGGTTTATCTAAAACAGTATCATCAATACTGACTATAAGTTTATTATTATCAATATGTTGAATTGATTCTTGATATAGGTCGTGAGGTGTGTAGTCTTCACGCTCTAGAAAGCGATTTACACTATCATGCGAGATATTATAAGTCTCGGCAAGTTGTGTGCAGCTAATAGAGTTCGGTTCTGTCATGAGAAAGCCCATATAAATG
>NZ_JBBCWZ010000294.1:0-251 GCF_037145695.1 Acinetobacter sp. USHLN143 | reverse complement strand
AACAAGGCTTCTCAATGGATCATATTACCGAATTATTTTGTATTTTGGATGATTTCTGCAAAAAATTTAATGAATCTTTAGAGAAAGCTTTAATTTCTAATCAAAAAACCAAGTTGAAAAAGTCAGCTTTAAGCTTGTCCGAAGCAATGACCATTGTCATTTTATTTCATCAATCCGGTTTTAGATTCTTCAAATATTTTTATTGCCAAATGATCGTTCCATTCTGGAAATCTGCTTTTCCTAAACTGCTT
>NZ_JBBCWZ010000293.1:0-253 GCF_037145695.1 Acinetobacter sp. USHLN143 | reverse complement strand
AATGCAGTACGATCTTCAAAGTTAAGATGATGGTATGACAATTTTATATACTCCATAAACCCTTTAAATTAATTAGGTGGTTTATGTCGCACTTCAAGTTTTACTCTGCCATGTATTGAAATCAAATGACATCCAAATCAGCATGGATGGTAAAGGTCGATGGGTTGATAATGTGATGGTTGAACGATTATGGCGGAGCGTTAAATATGAAGAGGTGTATCTCAAAGCCTACAGCAATGTTTTGGATGCGAAG
>NZ_JBBCWZ010000292.1:0-254 GCF_037145695.1 Acinetobacter sp. USHLN143 | reverse complement strand
CTGCTTTTACTTGAAATTTAAGCAAGAAGCTACGCTTCGCGCAGTATGTAAGCATACAGTGATGAAGTTGTTTAGTTCCTAAGCGATCAAGTGTTTAGATCCTAGAGATTAGCAAGTACAAGCGTTATGATACGCGCACTTGATAACCTCTGTGATTTATCACAGTTTCCTGACCTGACGAAGGCTGGAAAAATCATTAACAGAATATATTTGAGTTGAAATAATTTGTTCAAACTCGTTTCAAGTAGGCAACT
>NZ_JBBCWZ010000291.1:0-254 GCF_037145695.1 Acinetobacter sp. USHLN143 | reverse complement strand
CAACTTGTGTGGATTTTTACTGGTTGATCGATCGAAATTATTTTCATTGATTGATGGTAGAAATTACTCGAAGTTTATTTGAGAAATATTTGTCAGAAAATTGATGAGCCAGATTTGGTGTTTTGAATAAAGCACTATTGATTTTAAACTGAAGAGTTTGATCATGGCTCAGATTGAACGCTGGCGGCAGGCTTAACACATGCAAGTCGAGCGGGGGAAGTTGCTTCGGTAACTGACCTAGCGGCGGACGGGTG
>NZ_JBBCWZ010000290.1:0-255 GCF_037145695.1 Acinetobacter sp. USHLN143 | reverse complement strand
ACGCGCACTTGATAATCTCTGTGATTTATCACAGTTTCCTGACCTGACGAAGGCTGGAAAAATCATTAACAGAATATATTTGAGTTGAAATAATTTGTTCAAACTCGTTTTAAACAACCTAGCAAGCAATTGTGAAAGTTGAATGAAATGAGTTCTAGCGAAATTAACTGAATCAAGCGTTTTGGTATATGAATCTAATTGAAGCTGTACGGTGCTTAAGTGCACAAACGCCAACTGTATGAGTGAGTCGCAAGA
>NZ_JBBCWZ010000289.1:0-256 GCF_037145695.1 Acinetobacter sp. USHLN143 | reverse complement strand
GAGTTGTTTGATACGTTCTTGGTCTGAAAGCTGCTGTACTTTAACTGGATTTTGTTTATCTAAATATTTTTGATACCAAACACGTAGTGTTTCAGGAGTACAACCTATCTTGGGAGCAATAGCGGTGATCGCAGCCCAAGTAGAAGGATAATCTTTTTCAGATTCAATCAATAATTGAACCGCTCTTTCTCTGATTTCAGGGGTATATTTTAATTTTGTCATCGGGATAGTCTCTCAGAATATTGACTCTCCGACA
>NZ_JBBCWZ010000288.1:0-257 GCF_037145695.1 Acinetobacter sp. USHLN143 | reverse complement strand
TCATCGCCTCTGACTGCCAAGGCATCCACCACATGCACTTAATTACTTGACTATACAACCCCAAACAGTCGTTTATCCTTACAAGTAGGATAAGCAACAGATTGTGATGATTTCTCATCACGTTCATACAGTTGGCGTTTGTGCACTTAAGCACCGTACAGCTTCAATTAGATTCATATACCAAAACGCTTGATTCAGTTAATTTCGCTAGAACTCATTTCTTGTAGTTGCCTACTTGAAACGAGTTTGAACAAATT
>NZ_JBBCWZ010000287.1:0-258 GCF_037145695.1 Acinetobacter sp. USHLN143 | reverse complement strand
CGGGTTAATCTTATCATAGTACATTGCTTCAAACTCAAAAGGCGATACATAACCCAGTGCACTGTGTACACGCTTTTTATTGAACCAATCTACCCAGTTTAGTGTCGCAAGCTTTACATCTGCTAAACCTTGCCAATCTGCTTTTAAATATTCAATCACCTCTGTTTTGTATAAGCCATTCACCGTTTCAGCCAAAGCATTATCGTATGAATCACCAGTCGTACCGACTGATGCTCGTAAATTTGCTGCTTCTAAACG
>NZ_JBBCWZ010000286.1:0-258 GCF_037145695.1 Acinetobacter sp. USHLN143 | reverse complement strand
GCAGAAGAAATTATTTAGACCAGTTATCAAAAACTTCATTGATGACTTTATTCTCGATAAAAATCATCTGCTACCACAGAGAATCTATAAATAATAGTGCGTAAGTCCTAGAATATTAGTTGTTTCTTGATGAAATAAATCTAATGCTAGGCAGAGTAAAACTTGAAGTGCGACATAAACCACCTAATTAATTTAAAGGGTTTATGGAGTATATAAAATTGTCATACCATCATCTTAACTTTGAAGATCGTACTGCAT
>NZ_JBBCWZ010000285.1:0-259 GCF_037145695.1 Acinetobacter sp. USHLN143 | reverse complement strand
GCGGTCTTCCGCTGTACTATCGGTCTTTTTCCTGAGTTCTGCTTCTATCCCATACAGTTTCTGAATCAGCACTAATGCCTGTTCAGCGACCTGACTTTTCCCGGTCACATGCAGTTCATGGAATTTACGACGTGCATGGGCCATGCAGCCCACCTCAATCACCTGGCCTGATTTAAAACGTGCTTTATAACCACTGTAATCATCACAGACTAGATAGCCCTGCCAGCCTTTCAAGAACTCTTCAGCATGCTGGCCTGAA
>NZ_JBBCWZ010000284.1:0-259 GCF_037145695.1 Acinetobacter sp. USHLN143 | reverse complement strand
CATGGCTCAGGTGGTGAGAGCCTTTGGCTACATCAAACCGCATTGTGCTTACCTGTTCTGTAATAAACGTGGCCATCGCATGAAAGTACTGGTGCATGATGGACTGGGGATCTGGCTGTGTGCCCGGCGGCTGGAACAGGGCAAATTTCACTGGGCTAAAGTTCACCAGGGTGAAAGCGTAGCCCTCAGCCCGGAACAGTTACAGGCACTGATCCAGGGTTTGCCCTGGCAGCGCATTGGACAACAGCAGGTAGTGACG
>NZ_JBBCWZ010000283.1:0-259 GCF_037145695.1 Acinetobacter sp. USHLN143 | reverse complement strand
CCGTCATAAATCAAAAAACGTACAATTTATTTGATCTTAAATTAATCAGCAAAATTATTTAATTCAAGAGATAATCCTTGGATGAAATTCAAAGATATTCAAAAATTATCAGACGTTAAGTTTCGTAGGCTTACCGGTGTTAGTTGGACTACATTTAACCTCATGTTGGCCGAGCTAAATAAGCATTTACCTCGTCATATTGGTAAAGGACGACCGCATAAATTACCGTTGGAAGATCGTTTGCTCTTATGTATAGAAT
>NZ_JBBCWZ010000282.1:0-260 GCF_037145695.1 Acinetobacter sp. USHLN143 | reverse complement strand
TCTTCTTGGTCTACGTGTCATAAAATACTCCATATATTGATGTTTATAACATCATTTGGGGAGCAAAATATCACTTATAAGTGTTGTTCAAATTTCCTGATCCACCTCTAACAGATATCTGATCAAGAAAAAATGAAGCAAATGGAACATGAAATTAAAGAATTAAAGCGTGCCAATGAAATTCTACGTAAAGCAGCCGCTTTTTTCGCCCAGGCGGAGCTCGACCGCCCACACAAATAATGGTGGATTTCATCCATAAC
>NZ_JBBCWZ010000281.1:0-261 GCF_037145695.1 Acinetobacter sp. USHLN143 | reverse complement strand
ATGATCTTGAAATTTGGTGGAGACTAGGAGAGTCGAACTCCTGACCTCCTGCGTGCAAAGCAGGCGCTCTACCAACTAAGCTAAGTCCCCAGCTTATCAATAAGTCAATGTATCGTTGTGTTTCTGTTTGCTTCAGCACTTTCATGCTTCGTTAGTCAGATTTGGTGGGTCTGACAAGACTTGAACTTGTGACCCCACGCTTATCAAGCGTGTGCTCTAACCAACTGAGCTACAGACCCTCAGATACATCGTATGAAGAAC
>NZ_JBBCWZ010000280.1:0-265 GCF_037145695.1 Acinetobacter sp. USHLN143 | reverse complement strand
TACTGAGGTCATGAATACGCTGCCTGACTTAAGCCAACTGACCCATGAACAACTGCTGGAATTCACCAGGCAGTTGGCGCTGCAGCATCAGTCTCTAGCACAATCAAACCAGCAATTAGATGCCAGAGTTCAACATCTTGAAGTCACCAATCAGCAATTAGATTCTAAAGTTCAACATCTTTCTATTCTCAATCAAAAATACGAGCATGAACTCGCACTATTTAAACAGCACAAATTCGGCAGTAAAAACGAACATCTCACTGCA
>NZ_JBBCWZ010000279.1:0-266 GCF_037145695.1 Acinetobacter sp. USHLN143 | reverse complement strand
GATGAGCGCAAAGCACTTTAAATGTGACTTGTTCCATTTTAGATATTTGTTTAAGATAAGATATAACTCATTGAGATGTGTCATAGTATTCGTCGTTAGAAAACAATTATTGTGACATTATTTCAATGAGTTATCTATTTTTGTCGTGTACAGAGCAAATACTTACAAGCTCAGGGCATAAAAATGAGTATGTACGCTGTACGTCAGATAAAAGCGCTGAACCACCTGTATTGTAAGCGACACAAGCGTTTTAAAAGGACTACGAA
>NZ_JBBCWZ010000278.1:0-268 GCF_037145695.1 Acinetobacter sp. USHLN143 | reverse complement strand
TTCAGGCCAGCATGCTGAAGAGTTCTTGAAAGGCTGGCAGGGCTATCTAGTCTGTGATGATTACAGTGGTTATAAAGCACGTTTTAAATCAGGCCAGGTGATTGAGGTGGGGTGCATGGCCCATGCACGTCGTAAATTCCATGAACTGCATGTGACCGGGAAAAGTCAGGTTGCTGAACAGGCCTTAGTGCTGATTCAGAAACTGTATGCGATAGAAGCAGAACTCAGGAAAAAGACCGATGGTACAGCGGAAGACCGCCGCGAATAC
>NZ_JBBCWZ010000277.1:0-268 GCF_037145695.1 Acinetobacter sp. USHLN143 | reverse complement strand
TTCAGGCCAGCATGCTGCAGAGTTCTTGAAAGGCTGGCAGGGCAATCTAGTCTGTGATGATTACAGTGGTTATAAAGCACGCTTTAAATCAGGCCAGGTCATTGAGGTGGGGTGCATGGCCCATGCACGTCGTAAATTCCATGAACTGCATGTAACTGGGAAAAGTCAGGTTGCTGAACAGGCCTTAGTGCTGATTCAGAAACTGTATGCGATAGAAGCAGAACTCAGGAAAAAGACCGATGGTACAGCGGAAGACCGCCGCGAATAC
>NZ_JBBCWZ010000276.1:0-270 GCF_037145695.1 Acinetobacter sp. USHLN143 | reverse complement strand
GATATGATAAGCTAAAGTGTAGCTATGAGGGGGCAGTTGCATTAGCTTGTATATTTATTTGGCTACCTTTATCGGGTAAATTCTATACTTGAAATGTCAACAGACCCTAATTATCATATAGATATATTTTTTTGACTTCGTATAAGGTGTATTATGTTTATTTTAGAAAAACTAATTGATTCTTGAAAGTAAACAGGCTTCCATTATCAGATATTAAGAGGTCTCAAATTCTTTCTGATAATAGATTAACTAATACTTTTAATTCATCTC
>NZ_JBBCWZ010000275.1:0-272 GCF_037145695.1 Acinetobacter sp. USHLN143 | reverse complement strand
GCGCATCAGCTTCAGATCTGATTCACTCACAGGTTTTGGGCGATAGTAATAACAACCACGGGAGACTTTCAGCAGCTTAGCTTGCTTAGATACTGAAATCTGAAGTGAGTCATCGATTAACTTTTGTGGTTGAAGCGGCCCAGTTTCTTCAACACACCTTCTAAAAAATCAATTTCTAATGCCTGCTCACCGATTTTTGCATGTAGTTTTTTTAGATCGATGGGTGGTTCTGTTGGAGCTTTTGATTGATCGAAAGCTTGCGAGGAAGCTGA
>NZ_JBBCWZ010000274.1:0-272 GCF_037145695.1 Acinetobacter sp. USHLN143 | reverse complement strand
AGATCAACACTAACAGTGATTTATTACTGTGATGTGAAGATTAAGGAAATGAGTTCTAGCGAAATTAACTGAATCAAGCGTTTTGGTATATGAATCTAATTGAAGCTGTACAGTAGTTAAATCTACGAAACGCCAACTGTATGAGTAAGTCGCAAGACGAACTCTGTTGCTTATCCTACTTGTAAGGATAAACGACTGTTTGGGGTTGTATAGTCAAGTAATTAAGTGCATGTGGTGGATGCCTTGGCAGTCAGAGGCGATGAAAGACGTGA
>NZ_JBBCWZ010000273.1:0-273 GCF_037145695.1 Acinetobacter sp. USHLN143 | reverse complement strand
GAAGATCTTTCCTAGAAAACTATAGGCTGATTTACTGTTCCGTCTAGCGGAAAGGTAAAAGTCAATCGTATGACCCCGTTGATCAACTGCACGATACAGGTAAGTCCATCGGGCACTGTTGCAAATAGAGATTTGAGTCGATGATGTTCCCTTTAAAAAGTACTTAGAGACCGAAAACCCTGTTGATTAGACACACTTCACCCTGAGGCTGACCATAATAAAATGACGATGCTTGTCCTTTACGTAGTGCACGCATGACTTCAATACCTTTAA
>NZ_JBBCWZ010000272.1:0-274 GCF_037145695.1 Acinetobacter sp. USHLN143 | reverse complement strand
ATATGGTGTTGATGCGATTTGTAGGATTTTACCGATCGCAGCTTCAACCTATTACCGGACTCTAGATCTCTGCGAAAATCCAGAACATCGAGCAAAGCGAGATTTACATGATGAGCATCATGCTGAACAAATTAAACGAATTTGGAAGGAAAGTTCAGGTCGATATGGTGTACGTAAAGTCTGGCAAAAACTGAAACGTGAAGGCTATATTATTGCACGCTGTACTGTTGCTCGATTAATGAAAAAGCTAGGTATACAAGGTGTTTGGCGAGGT
>NZ_JBBCWZ010000271.1:0-277 GCF_037145695.1 Acinetobacter sp. USHLN143 | reverse complement strand
AAAATTCCAGTTTCCCGCTGGCAGCATTGTGGTCTTTGATAAAGGCTATGTCGATTATCAATGGTATGCGAATCTAAGCGCTCAAAACGTTAGCTTTGTGACACGTTTTAGGCCTAAATCTGTGTATCAGGTGATCCAGCAACATCCAGTGCTTGAATCCAAAGGTATTCTAAAAGATGAAACCATTCAGCTAAATAGCGCACATGCCCTAAAAAGAAAAGCCCCCGTATTAAGAAGAATTGAATATAGAGATCAGCAAAGTGGCAAGCACTTTAGC
>NZ_JBBCWZ010000270.1:0-290 GCF_037145695.1 Acinetobacter sp. USHLN143 | reverse complement strand
CAGAGCTTGTCTTGCGACTCACCCATACAGTTGGCGTTTCGTAGATTTAACTACTGTACAGCTTCAATTAGATTCATATACCAAAACGCTTGATTCAGTTAATTTCGCTAGTAACTCATTTCTTTCATCTTCACATCACAGTAATAAATCACTGCTAGTGTTAATGTCAGTCATGAGTATGAACAAATTATTTCAACTCAAATATATTCTGTTAATGATTTTTCCAGCCTTCGTCAGGTCAGGAAACTGTGATAAATCACAGAGGTTAATAACAATGCCGCGCATTATAC
>NZ_JBBCWZ010000269.1:0-291 GCF_037145695.1 Acinetobacter sp. USHLN143 | reverse complement strand
GGACCGAATCAGGCAGTCTTCAACATGACGGACAATTCTTGAGGCTGTGGGCTCTGAAACCCCGTAGCTCGTCGCAACGTGAAATAAGGTTCGGTATTCCCGCCAATAGCTCAGACAGAGCAGAACCTGGTCTTCCAGGCTTAACTTGGGCGGTCTGCCTTTGGCAGGGACATGTTTCTTCAATTGCTCAACCATCAAATAGAAAGTTGACCATGAGATGCCTGTGTATCGCTTGAACTGAGGATCAGAAAGCTTGTTTGAATCGATGTATTTCATCCGCAGATTATGCAC
>NZ_JBBCWZ010000268.1:0-292 GCF_037145695.1 Acinetobacter sp. USHLN143 | reverse complement strand
AGGATTATGCATTACGCTGGGAAATTGAAACCTTATTCAGTTGTCTCAAAGGACGCGGGTTTAATCTTGAAAATACGCGCTTGACAGACCCTAGACGAGTGAAAAAATTGATTGCGGTGTTAGCTATAAGCTTCTGTTGGTGTTACTTAACGGGTGAATGGCAACATGATCAAAAAAAAGCGATAAAAATAAAGAAGCATGGACGACTCTCAATGAGTTTATTTCGCTATGGTTTAGACTATGTTCAAATGGCGATTCAGCGTTTAATTGGTTTTGGGAAAAAAGAAGAGTT
>NZ_JBBCWZ010000267.1:0-292 GCF_037145695.1 Acinetobacter sp. USHLN143 | reverse complement strand
AGGATTATGCATTACGCTGGGAAATTGAAACCTTATTCAGTTGTCTCAAAGGACGCGGGTTTAATCTTGAAAATACGCGCTTGACAGACGCTAGACGAGTGAAAAAATTGATTGCGGTGTTAGCTATAAGCTTCTGTTGGTGTTACTTAACGGGTGAATGGCAACATGATCAAAAAAAAGTGATAAAAATAAAGAAGCATGGACGACTCTCAATGAGTTTATTTCGCTATGGTTTAGACTATGTTCAAATGGCGATTCAGCGTTTAATTGGTTTTGGGAAAAAAGAAGAGTT
>NZ_JBBCWZ010000266.1:0-292 GCF_037145695.1 Acinetobacter sp. USHLN143 | reverse complement strand
GAAAATAACGCTACAAATCAAATGTCCTACCTGTCTAAGTAACAATATAAAGAGAAATGGCATCAAAGTAGATGGGAAACAAAACCATCAGTGCAAAGATTGCAAACGTCAATTTATTGGTGATCATGCATTAAGCTATCAAGGGTGTAACTCAGGTATTACCGGCAAGATATTACATTTAATGGTCAGAGGAAGCGGTGTAAGAGATATTGCTGAAGTCGAGCGTATCAGCATTGGCAAGGTATTACGAACCTTAAGTGAATCGATCTATCAGATTCAGCCTAAACAAAGC
>NZ_JBBCWZ010000265.1:0-292 GCF_037145695.1 Acinetobacter sp. USHLN143 | reverse complement strand
ATAGCGAATCAATCTATTTCTAAAAGTGTAGGAGGAAACTCCTCAAAAATACATTTGATTGTTGATGCACATGGCAATCCTATTGATTTCATGATTACCGATGGAACCACACATGATGTTAAAGTTGCACCTGATTTAATATCAACATTAGATTTAAAAGAGACAAAAGTGGTATGTGCAGATAAAGGCTATGATTCAGAACCACTGCGTGAACAGATCAGGAAAACAGGGACTAAAGCGAATATACCAAAGAAAACAAATAGCCAATCGAACAATGACCATATGGACTGGT
>NZ_JBBCWZ010000264.1:0-293 GCF_037145695.1 Acinetobacter sp. USHLN143 | reverse complement strand
GTTCACTCTTGCTATGGTCGCCAGCACAACTGTTTATGACTATTTGCTTGGGTCTTATTGGCGTTGTTTTCACTTCGCTAGCCTAGCTTTCATCAAATGAGTTATTAACAGATATATCTGAGTTGCAGTAGTTTGTTCGTTTAGCGTAACTAAATCAAGTCACTTTGTTTAATATCGAATCAATTGATCCTCACTTCTTTCGAAGTTCGTACAACAACTGTTTGGGTGTTGTATAGTCAAGCCTCACGAGCAATTAGTATTGGTCAGCTTCACATATCACTATGCTTCCACAT
>NZ_JBBCWZ010000263.1:0-295 GCF_037145695.1 Acinetobacter sp. USHLN143 | reverse complement strand
GTTCACTCTTGCTATGGTCGCCAGCACAACTGTTTATGACTATTTGCTTGGGTCTTATTGGCGTTGTTTTCACTTCGCTAGCCTAGCTTTCATCAAATGAGTTATTAACAGGTATATCTGAGTTGGGTATTTTGTTCGTTTAGCGTAACTAAATCAAGTCACTTTGTTTAATATCGAATCAATTGAGCTTCACTTCTTTCGAAGTTCGTACAACAACTGTTTGGGTGTTGTATAGTCAAGCCTCACGAGCAATTAGTATTGGTCAGCTTCACATATCACTATGCTTCCACATCCA
>NZ_JBBCWZ010000262.1:0-297 GCF_037145695.1 Acinetobacter sp. USHLN143 | reverse complement strand
CATGCGCTTGCCGATCTGCAATGACCTGACGGCATTGCTTGGTGTCATAAGCTCCATCGGTATAAACAGAGTTAATCTGCTCATCTTGTGGAATCTGATTAAGTAAATCACCAAGCACCTGTGAATCACTGACATTATTGGTTGTAAGCTGAACTGCTCGTATTTGTAGGGTTTTAGCATCTATACCAATATGAAGTTTACGCCATTGGCGACGATATTCAGGTCCATGTTTCTTGCGTTTCCATTCGCCCTCACCTAGAAACTTCATGCCTGTAGAGTCCATGAGTAGATGCAGCC
>NZ_JBBCWZ010000261.1:0-300 GCF_037145695.1 Acinetobacter sp. USHLN143 | reverse complement strand
GCCACGCACATGCTGTTCCTTATAGAACTGTGCCGGTCTGAAATGCAGTTTTTCACTGATATCTTCGCCGATACGACGTAACTGGCAGCCACAACTGCATTGGGTTGATGCTGGTTCATGCTCAATACGAATGGTGTGTAGATGATCGGGCAGCAGTCGACGTTTAGGTTTATTTGCTTTGGCTTTGTGTGTCGCTGCATCGGTTTTATCTGCATTCAGCCGTTCCAGTTCCAGATCAACGGCTGCAATATCTTCTTCGACCGCTTCATCCCAGAGATGGATTTGTTTTGCAGTGAGATG
>NZ_JBBCWZ010000260.1:0-308 GCF_037145695.1 Acinetobacter sp. USHLN143 | reverse complement strand
ATTCAAAAGGGTTTGGGTTTTAAGACACCAAATCAAATGGCCGAAGACTTTTATAAGTTGGCTGCCTAGAATCTCCCAAGGGAAAGTCTCCTGATAATTCAGCGTATATCAAATTCGTCTACGACCAATCTCTCTATTTAACTTTTTTAATTCAGAATCTAATTTTTCAGTTTTCTTTGCTTTAGATGGCATGAGGCATCCAAAACCCAATTTTTTTATCCCTAAATACCCCTTATCAACGATAAAAAAGGGCTTAAATTTTAATTTCCTCATACTTTTTTTAAATATTTTAAAATCATGCATGCTTC
>NZ_JBBCWZ010000259.1:0-310 GCF_037145695.1 Acinetobacter sp. USHLN143 | reverse complement strand
CCATTTTTGGTAAAGACCGTATTGTGAATGTGTTCGCAGACAGAGAGTTTATCGGTGAGCAGTGGTTTACATGGTTAATTGAACAAGACATCAACTTCTGCATTCGTGTTAAAAAAACTTCATTGTCACCAATCATTTAGGAAAGAATCATAAAATTAGTGATTTATTTCGCCATCTTAAAGTTGGTCAAATTGAATGTCGTAAACGACGGATTTTGGTTGGTCGGGTGAAACTATATATAAGTGCACTACAGTTAGAAAATGGAGAGCTTTTACTCGTCGTTTCTCCTCAGTTTAATGCCAATGCTATT
>NZ_JBBCWZ010000258.1:0-312 GCF_037145695.1 Acinetobacter sp. USHLN143 | reverse complement strand
TATACTGTCACTTAGGCAGGCTGGACACTTGATTTCTAGAGTTATTCGCATTTCTCTATTTTATCAAAATCCAACCTGCTTTTTTTCAGCATACTTTTTGAAACACCACCCTTTATTTTTATCGCTTTTTTCCGATCATGTTGCCATTCACCTGTTAAATAGCACCAACAGAAACCGATAGCTAGCACTGCTATCAATTTCTTGACTCGTCTAGGGTCTGTTAAACGAGTATTTTCAAGATTGAATCCACGTCCTTTGAGACAACTAAATAACGTTTCGATTTCCCAGCGTAATGCATAATCACGAATAGCA
>NZ_JBBCWZ010000257.1:0-324 GCF_037145695.1 Acinetobacter sp. USHLN143 | reverse complement strand
TGCACTGTCTATAACTGTCTTTAAATCCATAAATAGGTGTCCACTTAAATTTAAGTGGACACTATCGCGGTATTAATGAGTTAGAAAAAGTGGGGTTCAGCGGACGCTTACGCTCAATTAAAAGAAATCGCTGCTTAAACTATATCAAGCAAATCGTTTAGACAATCTCTTCATTTTTTAAACCTTTATAGACTGCTCCCACTATCCTAGACATGAATAGCCACCAAAATTCTAGACACACATAACCATCTTTTGATGGGCCTTTTCATAATCTAATGGAGAACGCTGACCATTGGAACCATGTCTGCGTTTTGAGTTATAGAA
>NZ_JBBCWZ010000256.1:0-325 GCF_037145695.1 Acinetobacter sp. USHLN143 | reverse complement strand
GTGATTTACTTAATCAGATTCCACAAGATGAGCAGATTAACTCTGTTTATACCGATGGAGCTTATGACACCAAGCAATGCCGTCAGGTCATTGCAGATCGGCAAGCGCATGTGGTGATTCCACCTAGAAAAAATGCGAAACCATGGAAAGATACAAAGAGTAGCTCGCTAGAGCGAAATGAATTACTTCGAGCAATTAAACGTTTAGGTAGGATACTATGGAAAAAATGGTCAGGCTATCATCGGCGAAGTTTGGTTGAAACTAAGATGCATTGCATCAAATTATTAGGAGATAAACTCAGTGCAAGGAGTTTTGATAGCCAAGT
>NZ_JBBCWZ010000255.1:0-325 GCF_037145695.1 Acinetobacter sp. USHLN143 | reverse complement strand
TAATACCAAATCAGCATATTGTTTTCTTGGAAAAATTTTAAATAATGTGAAGAAGTGGCAAATTCCACAAGTGATCAACACGGATAAAGCACCCACATATGGACGTGCTTTATCACGGTTAAAACGGGAAGGTAAATGTCCACCAGACCTTGAGCACAGGCAGATTAAGTATAAAAATAACGTGATTGAATGTGATCATGGCAAGCTAAAGCGGATCATCAGGGCCACATTAGGATTCAAATCTATGAAGACGGCTTATGCCACAATTAAAGGTATTGAAGTCATGCGTGCACTACGTAAAGGACAAGCATCGTCATTTTATTAT
>NZ_JBBCWZ010000254.1:0-329 GCF_037145695.1 Acinetobacter sp. USHLN143 | reverse complement strand
CGTTTAATTGGTTTTGGGAAAAAAGAAGAGTTTAAGGAAATTTTGGCAATTTTAAGAAGGCAGAACCCTGATAGGATAAGGGTTCTGTGAAATTTGTCGTGTACAGAGTTATTTATTAACATATAAATTATTATAAAGGCAATCTTAAATATAAGGTGTTGATTAAAATAATTTTTAAAGTGTGAATTAGTTATGGTTTTTATTTTAATTTTGATAAGTAGATCTCTTTCATAAATCAAAAAACGATCTTCTTTTTGGTTAATATTTGCACTCCGGATTTCTTGGCATTCGTGCATAATCTGCGGATGAAATACATCGATTCAAACAAG
>NZ_JBBCWZ010000253.1:0-330 GCF_037145695.1 Acinetobacter sp. USHLN143 | reverse complement strand
TTAAATATTTTAAAATCATGCATGCTTCCATGACTTCCACATACACTCAGTATTTCACCTGTTGTATAGTGCATAGATAGCTGAAATTTAAAGGTATGTCGCTTTTTTTTATCGCTATACCATTTCTTCTGTTTTTTTTGGACGTTGAACTAATATTTCAGTTGCATCAATCACAACAACTTCCCAATCCACTTCATCTCGATTAGGAAGTTGTTTTGACAAGTTAAATTTTCCAGAACGGATTAAGGTATCTTCAATAACACGTGTGATACGAATTGCACTCGTTTCAGATACACCGTAACTCATACCAAGATGGAAAAATGTTCGATA
>NZ_JBBCWZ010000252.1:0-331 GCF_037145695.1 Acinetobacter sp. USHLN143 | reverse complement strand
ATCCCCAGTCCATCATGCACCAGTACTTTCATGCGATGGCCACGTTTATTACAGAACAGGTAAGCACAATGCGGTTTGATGTAGCCAAAGGCTCTCACCACCTGAGCCATGGCCGTATCCATGCCTGCTCGCATGTCCATGGGCTGGGTAGACAACCAGATTTCATCGATACGGATCATGTTGCCAGTGCCTTGAGTAATTCTGCTAAAGCAGATATTTTTGATACTTGCCATTTCAAGCCAATTTCTGCTTTTGAGTGGGGTAAAGTAATTTGAACCGTTAACATGTCAGTAGGAGTAGGATCTAATGGTGCAGAGCAGGATAAGGCAAT
>NZ_JBBCWZ010000251.1:0-332 GCF_037145695.1 Acinetobacter sp. USHLN143 | reverse complement strand
TATTATGGTCAGCCTCAGGGTGAAGTGTGTCTAATCAACAGGGTTTTCGGTCTCTAAGCACTTTTTAAAGGGAACATCATCGACTCAAATCTCTATTTGCAACAGTGCCGTCCTCTTTGAGCTGCTATAAGTTCTCATAGTAGTTTCCACTCATATCTACTAGAGGAAATATTTTTAGTTCCTGACTTGTCAATCTGAATAGCTCTTCAATTGTGTCGTAGTGAGAGGTGGATCAGGAAATTTGAACAACACTTATAAGTGATATTTTGCTCCCCAAATGATGTTATAAACATCAATATATGGAGTATTTTATGACACGTAGACCAAGAAGA
>NZ_JBBCWZ010000250.1:0-332 GCF_037145695.1 Acinetobacter sp. USHLN143 | reverse complement strand
TAAATTTGAGTTGTGGTGAATGGATAAATTACGCAGAATAACTTTCAACTTTTGCCAGTGTTGATCTGTCAGCATGGTACGAGGCATAGCGAATAGTAAAATTGGGTTTGGTGATTTGATTTTACTACTTCGCTATTTTTTTAAGCTAAAAGTGTCAACACACCCTAATTAATGGTATATTTGGCACATTACTTGTTCAGCGCAAAAATTTAACTGAAAAGCTCTGTACACGACAAATTTCATAGGACCCTTGTCCTATCAGGCTTTTTCTTTCTTAAAATTGCTAGCACTTTCTTAAATTCTTCTTTTTTTCCAAAACCAATCAAACGTAG
>NZ_JBBCWZ010000249.1:0-333 GCF_037145695.1 Acinetobacter sp. USHLN143 | reverse complement strand
GATGACTGGGGTGAAGTCGTAACAAGGTAGCCGTAGGGGAACCTGCGGCTGGATCACCTCCTTAACGAAAGATTGACGATTGGTAAGAATCCACAACAAGTTGTTCTTCATGCGATGTATCTGAGGGTCTGTAGCTCAGTTGGTTAGAGCACACGCTTGATAAGCGTGGGGTCACAAGTTCAAGTCTTGTCAGACCCACCACTATCTGACTACAGAAGAAAAGATACATTGACTTATTGATAAGCTGGGGACTTAGCTTAGTTGGTAGAGCGCCTGCTTTGCACGCAGGAGGTCAGGAGTTCGACTCTCCTAGTCTCCACCATACATTCCTAC
>NZ_JBBCWZ010000248.1:0-338 GCF_037145695.1 Acinetobacter sp. USHLN143 | reverse complement strand
GTTGATCTGTCAGCATGGTACGAGGCATAGCGAATAGTAAAATTGGGTTTGGCGATTTGATTTTACTACTTCGCTATTTTTTTAAGCTAAAAGTGTCAACACACCCTAATCTAAGCAAGTAGTTTACAAACATTATACAAAGTTAATACATTATTTTTCACATAATTAAAATCACTTAAGTTTCGAATTCTTCTCAAAATTACTCATTAATGGCTTATTTATATATATTTTCTCTGTACACGACAAATTTCACAGAACCCTTATCCTATCAGGGTTCTGCCTTCTTAAAATTGCCAAAATTTCCTTAAACTCTTCTTTTTTCCCAAAACCAATTAAAC
>NZ_JBBCWZ010000247.1:0-340 GCF_037145695.1 Acinetobacter sp. USHLN143 | reverse complement strand
TTATACAAAACAGAGGTGATTGAATATTTAAAAGCAGATTGGCAAGGTTTAGCAGATGTACAACTTGCGACATTAAATTGGGTAGATTGGTTCAACAAAAAGCGTGTACACGGTGCACTGGGTTATGTATCGCCTTTTGATTTTGAAGCAATGTACTATGATAAGATTAACCCGTTAGGTCAGGTGGCCTAACTTCAATAAAAAGTCTCCGACAAACCCGGTACGGTTCAGCGTCCGCTGAACACACCTTATGAATTCGTCCTATAAGCCTTAATTTAGTCCCCACTTAAAAACAAGTGGGGACTAAAATTTATGACTACAAATCACCAGACATCCATCG
>NZ_JBBCWZ010000246.1:0-346 GCF_037145695.1 Acinetobacter sp. USHLN143 | reverse complement strand
TTCTTCTTGGTCTACGTGTCATAAAATACTCCATATATTGATGTTTATAACATCATTTGGGGAGCAAAATATCACTTATAAGTGTTGTTCAAATTTCCTGATCCACCTCTTCTCTTAGATTTTTCCAGTAAACTTTCTAAATGTTTAGGTAAATTACCTGCGGAGTCTAAAGAGTCGAATCTTAATATATTCAGAATGCCAATAGATGCAATATGAAAGCTGATTCTCAAAGGACTGAACCGTACCGGGTTCGTCGGAGACTTTTTTATTTAAGTTAGGCCACCTGACCTAACGGGTTAATCTTATCATAGTACATTGCTTCAAACTCAAAAGGCGATACATAACC
>NZ_JBBCWZ010000245.1:0-346 GCF_037145695.1 Acinetobacter sp. USHLN143 | reverse complement strand
TGTTTTGTATAAGCCATTCACCGTTTCAGCCAAAGCATTATCGTATGAATCACCAGTCGTACCGACTGATGCTCGTAAATTTGCTGCTTCTAAACGATTGGTATAGCGAATAGAAAGATATTGAACACCTCTATCGGAATGATGAATCACATTCTTTGGCATACCTCGATCGTGCAATGCTTGCTCAAGTGCATCGAGTACCATATCTGTATTCATCCGTGTAGATACTTTCCATCCAACAATTGCTCGTGAGAACACATCAATAATAAAGGCGGTATAGACCCAGCCTGAATTTGTTTGAATATACGTAAAGTCACTGACCCACAGTTGGTCAGGATGATCAGCA
>NZ_JBBCWZ010000244.1:0-347 GCF_037145695.1 Acinetobacter sp. USHLN143 | reverse complement strand
CGACCTATTATCGGGCTTTAGATCTCGTTGATAACCCAGAACATCGAGCGAAACGTGCTCTGCATGATTTACATCATGCAGAGCAAATCAAACGTATTTGGAAAGAAAGTTCAGGTCGATATGGTGTACGTAAAGTTTGGCAAAAATTGAAACGTGAGGGTTATATTATTGCACGTTGTACAGTTGCTCGATTGATGCAAAAGCTAGGTATACAAGGTGTTTGGCGTGGTAAGAATAAACAAACCACCCGTAGCCGAGATGACCAAAAACGAGCAGATGATTTAGTGAAACGTAATTTTACTGCTGATCATCCTGACCAACTGTGGGTCAGTGACTTTACGTATATT
>NZ_JBBCWZ010000243.1:0-352 GCF_037145695.1 Acinetobacter sp. USHLN143 | reverse complement strand
TGGATGTGGAAGCATAGTGATATGTGAAGCTGACCAATACTAATTGCTCGTGAGGCTTGACTATACAACACCCAAACAGTTGTTGTACGAACTTCGAAAGAAGTGAGGATCGATTGATTCGATATTAAACAAAGTGACTTGATTTAGTTACGCTGAACGAACAAACTACTGCAACTCAGATATACCTGTTAATGAATTCTATTTGGTAGAAAGCAAGGCAAAACGTAAGACCTAGCAAGTATCCATAAACAGTTGTGCTGGCGACCATAGCAAGAGTGAACCACCTGATCCCTTCCCGAACTCAGAAGTGAAACCTCTTAGCGCTGATGGTAGTGTGGGGTTACCCATGTGA
>NZ_JBBCWZ010000242.1:0-362 GCF_037145695.1 Acinetobacter sp. USHLN143 | reverse complement strand
CGGGTGCCGAATGGCGCCTTAGCAGAGGCTTGAGCCGTGTGCTGGGAAACTCGCATGCACGGTTCTTAGGGGGTTGGACGTAGGTAACTGCGTCTGACTACCCGACAATCAAATGCGACCTTGGGCCTTAGGACGCAAGAACTGGCTGTTTGCTGGCTCGCTGCGCAGTGGTCAGCGAGCGGCGAATATCATGACTTTAATCCAGTCAGCAAAGCTGAATGGCTTGGATCCGTATGCCTATTTAAGTGATGTGCTGAAAAGGTTACCGACACATAAAGTGAGCCAAATAGAAGAATTGCTGCCGCACCGCTGGAAACCCGACCAAAATTAAAAAATAGCTATGGGGTTCAGCGCACGCTTAC
>NZ_JBBCWZ010000241.1:0-365 GCF_037145695.1 Acinetobacter sp. USHLN143 | reverse complement strand
CCGGCAGAATGTTGATGAGCACGTACATGAGAGCCATCAATAAAAATCCACTCCATATCGGGGCATGAGGCTAGTAATTTGAATAATCTAAGTAACTTACCGCTGCTTGACCAACGATTAAAACGTTTGAAAATAGAGTTTGAATGACCAAAACAACAAGGAATATCTCGCCACGGACAGCCTGTTCTAATTCTATAGAGAATAGCTTCAATAAAATTGCGTAAATTTGAGTTGTGGTGAATGGATAAATTACGCAGAATAACTTTCAACTTTTGCCAGTGTTGATCTGTCAGCATGGTACGAGGCATAGCGAATAGTAAAATTGGGTTTGGCGATTTGATTTTACTACTTCGCTATTTTTTTAA
>NZ_JBBCWZ010000240.1:0-368 GCF_037145695.1 Acinetobacter sp. USHLN143 | reverse complement strand
CTTTATGGTGAATATTATGGCTGCTATAGTGGCTTATTGCTTAAATCCAAATAAGCCAACTTTCCAAAACTTGCTAAAAAGCTAAAATATTTCATCGAACTCAGGTTATTTAATATGTTCTGCAATATCTGTAAAGATTACACTTAAGCCATGTGCACCTGCATCCGGATAGCCCAAGCTACGGTCACCGACAGTTCCGGCACGTCCCATACGTGCCACGATATCTTTGGTCGATTCCGCACCTTTTACCGCAGCCGGGCTTTGTTGCACAAAGATTTGAAATGCAAAGCGCCCCTAATTGAGCCAAATTTAAGGCGTAACTTGGGTAAGTGGTCGACCTAATTCCGTAAATCTGTTAAGGACTGCTA
>NZ_JBBCWZ010000239.1:0-368 GCF_037145695.1 Acinetobacter sp. USHLN143 | reverse complement strand
TGTGATTGATAAAGGCATTGCTTCACCTGAACTGCTCAGCCATGTGCTGGTATCGAAGTATGCCGATCATTTGCCGCTGTACCGTCAGCGCCTGATCTATCAGCGGGCGGGCATTGATCTGTCCAGATCTACTTTATCTGACTGGATAGGTCGCTGCGGTGTAGAACTGGAGCCTCTGGCCAATGCCTTAAAAGAGGTGGTGCTGCAACAGCGGGTGATCCATGCCGATGAAACGCCGGTCACCATCATGCGGATGGGTGATGATGAGAAAAAACCGAAGAAAGGTTATGTCTGGGCCTATGCCACTACACAGTACAATCCAGTTCAAGCGGTGATCTATGACTTTCAGGATAGCCGTTCAGGTCAGC
>NZ_JBBCWZ010000238.1:0-373 GCF_037145695.1 Acinetobacter sp. USHLN143 | reverse complement strand
TGGATGTGGAAGCATAGTGATATGTGAAGCTGACCAATACTAATTGCTCGTGAGGCTTGACTATACAACACCCAAACAGTTGTTGTACGAACTTCGAAAGAAGTGAAGCTCGATTGATTCGAAATCAAACGATCAAACTTGATTTAGTTGAAAAGCTAGATAAAATGAACAACCTAATTTAACTCAAGTATCTCTGTTAATAACTCATTTGGTACGAAGTACGGCAAACACTGCAACAGCAGTTAAATAAGACCCGAACAAGTCCATAAACAGTTGTGCTGGCGACCATAGCAAGAGTGAACCACCTGATCCCTTCCCGAACTCAGAAGTGAAACCTCTTAGCGCTGATGGTAGTGTGGGGTTACCCATGTGA
>NZ_JBBCWZ010000237.1:0-385 GCF_037145695.1 Acinetobacter sp. USHLN143 | reverse complement strand
TTTCGAGATACAGCAGATGAATCCCTTCCACGGTCGGCACTTTCAAGGTGAAATCATTCTTTGGGCTGTTCGTTGGTATTGTAAATATGGCATCAGCTATCGTGAACTTCAAGAAATGCTCGCTGAACGAGGCATAAATGTGGATCACAGTACAATTTATCGTTGGGTTCAGCGTTATGCTCCAGAAATGGAAAAACGGTTACGCTGGTATTGGCGTAATCCTACAGATTTACATTCATGGCATATGGATGAGACTTATATCAAAGTGAAGGGGCGATGGACTTACCTGTATCGTGCAGTTGATCAACGGGGTCATACGATTGACTTTTACCTTTCCGCTAGACGGAACAGTAAATCAGCCTATAGTTTTCTAGGAAAGATCTTC
>NZ_JBBCWZ010000236.1:0-389 GCF_037145695.1 Acinetobacter sp. USHLN143 | reverse complement strand
GTGCGCTGGTATTGTAAATATGGCATTAGCTATCGTGAACTGCAGGAAATGCTGGCCGAACGGGGTGTGAATGTTGATCACACGACTATTTACCGTTGGGTTCAACGTTATGCTCCTGAAATAGAAAAACGTTTACGCTGGTATTGGCGTAATCCTACAGATCTGAGCTCGTGGCATATTGATGAAACCTATGTAAAAGTGAATGGACGATGGTCTTATCTGTATCGTGCAGTCGATCAACGTGGCGATACCATTGATTTTTATCTTTCTTCTAGACGTAATACCAAATCAGCATATTGTTTTCTTGGAAAAATTTTAAATAATGTGAAGAAGTGGCAAATTCCACAAGTGATCAACACGGATAAAGCACCCACATATGGACGTGCTTT
>NZ_JBBCWZ010000235.1:0-391 GCF_037145695.1 Acinetobacter sp. USHLN143 | reverse complement strand
CGCAAGTTGTACATCTGCTAAACCTTGCCAATCTGCTTTTAAATATTCAATCACCTCTGTTTTGTATAAGCCATTCACCGTTTCAGCCAAAGCATTATCGTATGAATCACCAGTTGTACCGACTGATGCTCGTAAATTTGCTGCTTCTAAACGATTGGTATAGCGAATCGAAAGATATTGCACACCCCTGTCGGAATGATGAATCACATTCTTTGGCATGCCTCGATCGTGCAATGCTTGCTCAAGTGCATCGAGCACCATATCTGTATTCATCCGTGTAGATACTTTCCATCCAACAATTGCTCGTGAGAACACATCAATAATAAAGGCGGTATAGACCCAGCCTGAATGAGTTTGAATATACGTAAAGTCACTGACCCATAATTGGTCA
>NZ_JBBCWZ010000234.1:0-392 GCF_037145695.1 Acinetobacter sp. USHLN143 | reverse complement strand
AAATGCTGCATTATCCATAACCACTACACTATTTTCAGGTAATGCTGGTATGAGGAATTGCTCAATCCAAAAATGAAAAACATCTGAATTGATTTTGCAGTCAAATAAACCGACTGAAAATAACTTACCCTCATAGATTGCTCCAATGGCATTGGTCTGATTCTTTAATTGCCAATTATATTGCCCTAAACAAGGTACTCCTTTTCGTGAGTAGCCATGAGGTCTGTAATCATGTGACTTAAAACCACTTTCATCCACATAAATAATCGGGTGGTTTGTTCCTAATTCATTCACTTGCTGAATAAATTTATCCCTAAGCTTTGTATCTGCTTTAGGATGGCTTAACGTCTTTTTTTAACTGTAATATTTAAGCGCTTTAATGCAGCACCAAT
>NZ_JBBCWZ010000233.1:0-392 GCF_037145695.1 Acinetobacter sp. USHLN143 | reverse complement strand
TAGATGCAGAAGAAAGATTACATGTCTGTTTTACAATTAATGCAAGCATAATCAGTGTAAAACATTTTGCATGTGACTTGTTCCACTTTAGATATTTGTTTAAGATGAGATGTAACTCATTGAAATGTGTCATCATATTCGTCGTCAGAAAACAAGTATTATGCCATTATTTCAATGAGTTATCTTTTTTTGTCGTGTACAAAGGATTCAAAATCAGTTTAGATCGTCTTACTTGAAACTTTTCAATATGACAAACCTGTTTAATCACTCGGTGATATTGTTCTATTTTCCAATGACTTGAATGTAATTCATGAAAACCCTCAAAGGACAATAAATCATCTTCATCTTGATGCACAATATAAAACCTCTGCTGTTCTTTTAACTGAGTCTTA
>NZ_JBBCWZ010000232.1:0-392 GCF_037145695.1 Acinetobacter sp. USHLN143 | reverse complement strand
TGATACTTGCCATTTCAAGCCAATTTCTGCTTTTGAGTGGGGTAAAGTAATTTGAACCGTTAACATGTCAGTAGGAGTAGGATCTAATGGTGCAGAGCAGGATAAGGCAATAAATGCAGGTTTATTCGGTAGTGGTGAGCGATCATTCCCTGGCTTAGCATCAATTAAGCGAATCCATTTGGATACGAGATTTGTATTCAATCCATGTTGCAAAGCGACCGAAGCAATTGAAACGTCCGGTGCTTTACAAGCCTGAACGATCTGCTGTTTAAATTCAGCACTGTATGTTCTTCGTTTTTTCGCAAGAGATGCGATGGATGTCTGGTGATTTGTAGTCATAAATTTTAGTCCCCACTTGTTTTTAAGTGGGGACTAAATTAAGGCTTATAGGA
>NZ_JBBCWZ010000231.1:0-394 GCF_037145695.1 Acinetobacter sp. USHLN143 | reverse complement strand
TGCACAACATACTTCCGTTTCACTCAAATCAAGTTTTTCAATCATTTTGGGAGCAATCTTGACATCATGTATCGTTCCATCGGAGATAATAATTTCGATTGGATTGCCATCCGCATCAACAGCTAAGTGTATTTTAGAACTATTTCCACCAATGCTTTTAGAAATATCCTGATCTTTTATTCCAGCAGAATGTTGGTGTGCCCGAACATGACTACCATCAATAAAAACCCATTCCATATCAGCACTTGAAGAAATTAATTTAAATATTTTCATTAACTTATCGTTTTTACACCAACGATTATATTTTTTAAAGATTGAGTTATACGAACCAAATTCTTTAGGCAAATCACGCCATGGGCAGCCTGTTCTTATTCTATAAAGTATTGCTTCGACA
>NZ_JBBCWZ010000230.1:0-396 GCF_037145695.1 Acinetobacter sp. USHLN143 | reverse complement strand
ATAACGTTGAACCCAACGGTAAATAGTCGTGTGATCAACATTCACACCCCGTTCGGCCAGCATTTCCTGCAGTTCACGATAGCTAATGCCATATTTACAATACCAGCGCACAGCCCAAAGAATGATTTCGCCCTGAAAATGCCGACCATGGAAAGGATTCATATGCTGCACCTTTAGCTAAAACAGTCTTCAGCTTACCATTCGTGGTTATTTGCAACAGTGCCGATTTTTTGAAAAAAGCATAGGTCTAGATAATCAAGCTAGATTTTTTAAAACTCCACATTGGTCAATTGTACATAAACCATCACAAGTACCTCTTAAATCAGATAGTTGTTCAATAAGCTTTTGTTGCTTGATTATATTTTCTCTGATAGCACTGACATGTAAGTCAATTAA
>NZ_JBBCWZ010000229.1:0-400 GCF_037145695.1 Acinetobacter sp. USHLN143 | reverse complement strand
TTTGTCTGCACAACATACTTCCGTTTCACTCAAATCAAGTTTTTCAATCATTTTGGGAGCAATCTTGACATCATGTATCGTTCCATCGGAGATAATAATTTCGATTGGATTACCATCCGCATCAACAGCTAAGTGTATTTTAGAACTATTTCCACCAATGCTTTTAGAAATATCCTGATCTTTTATTCCAGCAGAATGTTGGTGTGCCCGAACATGACTAGCATCAATAAAAACCCATTCCATATCAGCATTTGAAGAAATTAATTTAAATATTTTCATTAACTTATCATTTTTACACCAACGATTATATTTTTTAAAGATTGAGTTATACGAACCAAATTCTTTAGGCAAATCACGCCATGGGCAGCCTGTTCTTATTCTATAAAGTATTGCTTCGACA
>NZ_JBBCWZ010000228.1:0-407 GCF_037145695.1 Acinetobacter sp. USHLN143 | reverse complement strand
TCAGTGTGACACCCTGACTCAGCAAGCGATGCCTGCCTATGTGATTGATAAAGGCATTGCTTCACCTGAACTGCTCAGCCATGTGCTGGTATCGAAGTATGCCGATCATTTACCGCTGTACCGTCAACGTCTGATCTATCAGCGGGCGGGAATCGAACTTTCTAGATCAACTTTATCTGACTGGATAGGTCGCTGCGGTGTGGAACTGGAACCTCTGGCCAATGCCTTAAAAGAGGTGGTGCTGCAACAGCGGGTGATCCATGCCGATGAAACGCCGGTCACCATCATGCGGATGAGTGATGATGAGAAAAAACCGAAGAAAGGTTATGTCTGGGCCTATGCCACTACACAGTACAATCCAGTTCAAGCGGTGATCTATGACTTTCAGGATAGCCGTTCAGGTCAGC
>NZ_JBBCWZ010000227.1:0-411 GCF_037145695.1 Acinetobacter sp. USHLN143 | reverse complement strand
CAGCTTTGCTGACTGGATTAAAGTCATGATATTCGCCGCTCGCTGACCACTGCGCAGCGAGCCAGCAAACAGCCAGTTCTTGCGTCCTAAGGCCCAAGGTCGCATTTGATTCTCTACCCAATTATTGCAAATCGGTAGATTGCCATCATCCAAATAGCGGCTTAAAGCTGGCCAACGCTTCAGAGTGTAATTGATCGCCTTGGCGGTGGGAGAACTCGATGGCACCGTCAGATGATGTTGGTTGAGCCATTCATACAGTTGTTGCATCACCGGTTGACTATGCTGTTGCCGGTATTCGCGGCGGTCTTCCGCTGTACTATCGGTCTTTTTCCTGAGTTCTGCTTCTATCCCATACAGTTTCTGAATCAGCACTAATGCCTGTTCAGCGACCTGACTTTTCCCGGTCACATG
>NZ_JBBCWZ010000226.1:0-422 GCF_037145695.1 Acinetobacter sp. USHLN143 | reverse complement strand
GGCTACGGGTGGTTTGTTTGTTCTTACCTCGCCAAACACCTTGTATACCTAGCTTTTTCATTAATCGAGCAACAGTACAGCGTGCAATAATATAGCCTTCACGTTTCAGTTGTTGCCAGACCTTACGCACACCGTATCGACCTGAACTTTCTTTCCAAATTCGCTTAATCTCCTCAGCATGATGCAAGTCATGTAAATCTCGTTTCGCTCGATGTTCTGGATCTTCGCAGAGATCTAGAGTCCGGTAATAGGTTGAAGGTGCGATCGGTAAAATTCTACAAATCGCCTCGACTCCGTACAGCTCTTTATTATTATGGATAAAATCCACCATTATTTGTGTGGGCGGTCGAGCTCCGCCTGGGCGAAAAAAGCGGCTGCTTTACGTAGAATCTCATTGGCGCGTTGCAGTTCTTTATTTTCGC
>NZ_JBBCWZ010000225.1:0-423 GCF_037145695.1 Acinetobacter sp. USHLN143 | reverse complement strand
ATGCCTTGTTCCTTTGTAAATAGATATGACATAAGGGAAGCACTGATACAAGCCTTTTTAAATGACTTTAGCAACTCGATAAACAGTTGCAACTCCACAATTCACTGCTTTGGCAATTTCTTCCTTAGTCATATTGCCAGCTGCTAGCAATTCTTTTATTCGTTTGTGCTTAGCCTCATTGGCTTTCTTACCTGTTGGCTTGTAACCCGAACGTGCCAGGCCCTGCTTAATACGTTCTATACGTTTCTCATTGTCCAGGCGGGCCATTGTTGCCAGGAGATCAATCAACATATTATTGATGAGTTCCAGGATTGAATGAGTAATGCTGTCACTGGTTTGAATCATTTGGTAGGTAGTAGGAAGATCCGCTACGACTAAACGAAGTCCCTTCTCCTGGATCCTGCGCTTCAGCTCTTGAAAATC
>NZ_JBBCWZ010000224.1:0-423 GCF_037145695.1 Acinetobacter sp. USHLN143 | reverse complement strand
GGTGGTGTTTCAAAAAGTATGCTGAAAAAAAGCAGGTTGGATTTTGATAAAATAGAGAAATGCGAATAACTCTAGAAATCAAGTGTCCAGCCTGCCTAAGTGACAGTATAAAGAAAAATGGCACAAAAGTAGATGGTAAGCAAAATTACCAATGTAAAATATGCAGACGTCAATTTATTGGTGATCATGCTCTCAGTTATCAAGGCTGTCACTCAGGTATCAAAACCAAAATATTACACCTCATGGTGCGAGGCAGTGGTGTCAGGGATATAGCAGAAATTGAAAGAGTAAGTATCGGTAAAGTTCTACGGACACTTAGCCAATCAAAATATCAACTTCGAGCACAGCAAAGTCATTATGAAACCCTTGAAGTAGATGAGTTTTGGACTTTTGTTGGTCATAAGCAAAATAAACAATGGCTAA
>NZ_JBBCWZ010000223.1:0-430 GCF_037145695.1 Acinetobacter sp. USHLN143 | reverse complement strand
ATTGTTTGCTTCTGCAATTGATGGATGATTTTCTTGTTGAGATTTCTTATCTTCGCATGGTGTTTCTTTACTACATCCACAACCACTCATAATTATACCCATTAAAAAAATTATAAACTTTGAATATTAGAATCCCTATAGTTACTATAGAGTCAAGAATCTTTGGAAATACTAACTCAATGCATTTAAAAATTGGTGAACTCTCTAAAAAAACCTCATGTTCAGTATTAACAATTAGGTTTTATGAAAAGGAAGGTTTAATTCCGGAACCGGAAAGAACGGAAGGAAATTACCGCCTTTACGATGTAGGCTATGTTGAGCGAATTAAATTTATTTTGAATTGCCGAACTTTAAATATGAGTTTGAATGAAATTCGTCAATTACTTACCTATAAAGACAAACCTGAGAAAAATTGTTCAGATGTGAATGA
>NZ_JBBCWZ010000222.1:0-432 GCF_037145695.1 Acinetobacter sp. USHLN143 | reverse complement strand
AATGATACTGATTCCCGTATCTTTTCCTTTCACCTGATGGAAGAAACTACTCAGAGCTTGCAAACAACGGGGCATGATTTCAATAAATCGGTTGTAGCTAAGCAGTTTAGGAAAAGCAGATTTCCAGAATGGAACGATCATTTGGCAATAAAAATATTTGAAGAATCTAAAACCGGATTGATGAAATAAAATGACAATGGTCATTGCTTCAGACAAGCTTAAAGCTGACTTTTTCAACCTGGTTTTTTGATTAGAAATTAAAGCTTTCTCTAAAGATTCATTAAATTTTTTGCAGAAATCATCCAAAATACAAAATAATTCGGTAATATGATCCATTGAGAAGCCTTGTTTTATAACATTTTGTCTTGAGAACCAATATGTTACAAAAACAGGGCTTTTTTTCTACTCTTTTTTTATATCGAACTCAGGTTA
>NZ_JBBCWZ010000221.1:0-437 GCF_037145695.1 Acinetobacter sp. USHLN143 | reverse complement strand
AGGATTCAGGTTTTGTCACATCAGAATACCGTATTTCATGAGCTAATTAAACCTGTTGTGCGACAGGATTTTGAACAACTTGCTAAAGTACACCATGTTGGACAGAAATTTAGAGCGGCTTCCCGGTGGGATCAGTTTATTGCCATATTGATGTCTCAATTCTCTTGTAGGCAAAGTCTGAGAGATATTCAATCCAATTTGGAGTGCCAACAGGAAAAGCTAAGTCATCTCGGAGCAAAGTCTATTCCCCGAAGCACGCTGGCACGAATCAATGAGCAGCAGCCTGCTGCCTTGTATCAACAGCTATTTTACAAGTTGCTTAAATACTATGAACACTCAAAAGTAGCTCATAAATTTCGCTTTAAGAATCCCTTGTATTCCTTGGATGCCAGTCATATTGACCTGTCGCTTTCCTTATGTGAATGGGCCAAAGTTCA
>NZ_JBBCWZ010000220.1:0-446 GCF_037145695.1 Acinetobacter sp. USHLN143 | reverse complement strand
TAACACGAATGCAGAAGTTGATGTCTTGTTCAATTAACCATGTAAACCACTGCTCACCGATAAACTCTCTGTCTGCGAACACATTCACAATACGGTCTTTACCAAAAATGGAGATAAAGCGTTGAATCAAAGCAATGCGCTCTTTCGTATCTGAATTTCCACGTTTATTAAGCAATGTCCAAAGGATAGGTATCGCTATTCCACGATAAACGATCGCGAGCATCAGGATATTAATATTTCGTTTTCCCCATTTCCAATTGGTTCTATCTAAAGTCAGTTGCACTTTGTCGAATGAAAATATATTGAAAATCAACCGAGAAATTTGACGATAATCGAAATACTGACCTGCAAAGAAGCGCTGCATACGTCGATAAAATGATTGTGGTAAGCACTTGATGGGCAAGGCTTTAGATGCAGAAGAAAGATTACATGTTTGCTTTAAAATA
>NZ_JBBCWZ010000219.1:0-450 GCF_037145695.1 Acinetobacter sp. USHLN143 | reverse complement strand
TCGGACTGCAGCAAGTGGTAACAATGCTCTAAACCAGGCTCATCCATTCTGCTATTCTCCAAACGTTCTATTTCCTCTGCATCATGACCTCAGGCATACTGCGGTCATGAAAACGCTGCCTGATTTAAACCAACTGACCCATGAGCAACTGCTGGAATTTACCCGGCAATTAGCGATGCAGCATCAGTCTTTGGCACAATCAAATCAGCAATTAGATGCCAAAGTTCAACATCTGGAAGCATGCAACCAACATCTCTCTATTCTCAATCAAAAATACGAGCATGAGCTTGCACTATTTAAACAGCATAAATTCGGCAGTAAAAACGAACATCTAACCGCAAAACAAATCCATCTCTGGGATGAAGCGGTTGAAGAAGATATTGCAGCGGTTGATCTGGAACTGGAACGACTGAATGCAGATAAAACCAATGCAGCTGCACAGAAAGCCCC
>NZ_JBBCWZ010000218.1:0-451 GCF_037145695.1 Acinetobacter sp. USHLN143 | reverse complement strand
GTGCTCTACGCAAAGGACAAGCTTCATTATTTTATAACGGTAATATTCTAGGAGAAGTTTGGCTAGTAAATAGAGTTTTCGGTCTCTAAGCTTTTTTGAAGGGAAAATCATCGACTCAGATCCCTATTTGCAACAGTGCCATATTTGATGACACATAATTTTCACTGGAATGTCACTGGTCCTCAATTTAACAGTCTGCACAATATGTTTATGGACCAATATACTGAGCAATGGAATGCATTAGACATTATTGCTGAACGAATTCGTTCGTTAGGTTTCGCTGCACCTGGAACATATAAGCAATTTGTGAAATTAGCATCCATTAAAGAGGTGGAAGGCGGTAAGCGTCCGCTGAATCCCATACCAATTTTTAATTCGATTTAGGTTTCCAGCAGTGTGGCAGTAACTCTTCAATCTGGGTCACTTTATGTGTCGGCAGCCTTTTCAGCAC
>NZ_JBBCWZ010000217.1:0-462 GCF_037145695.1 Acinetobacter sp. USHLN143 | reverse complement strand
TTCGTAGTCCTTTTAAAACGCTTGTGTCGCTTACAATACAGGTGGTTCAGCGCTTTTATCTGACGTACAGCGTACATACTCATTTTTATGCCCTGAGCTTGTAAGTATTTGGTTAATCGAATATAACCATAGCTCTGCTTTGTCTCCTCATGGGCTATTTTCACCAATATCGTCTGTTGATTTCGTTGAATCGTTCTTTTGCTCACGCCTCTCTTGAGCCAATCATAAAAACATGAAACTGAAACATGAAGTAATCGAGCCATTAAGGTAATTGGAAAAGAATATCTTTTTTGTTTCATATAGGCGTACCTTACTGACTTTCTTTGGCAAAGTACGCTGCTGCCTTTTTTAAAAATTCGGTGGTGTTTCAAAAAGTATGCTGAAAAAAAGCAGGTTGGATTTTGATAAAATAGAGAAATGCGAATAACTCTAGAAATCAAGTGTCCAGCCTGCCTAAGTGAC
>NZ_JBBCWZ010000216.1:0-473 GCF_037145695.1 Acinetobacter sp. USHLN143 | reverse complement strand
CATGTGACCGGGAAAAGTCAGGTCGCTGAACAGGCATTAGTGCTGATTCAGAAACTGTATGGGATAGAAGCAGAACTCAGGAAAAAGACCGATAGTACAGCGGAAGACCGCTGCGAATACCGACAACAGCATAGTCAACCGGTCATGCAACAACTATATGAATGGCTCAACCAACATCAGCTGACGGTGCCATCGAGTTCTCCAACCGCCCGGGCGATCAATTACAGCCTAAAACGTTGGACTGCTTTAAGCCGCTATCTGGATGATGGCAATCTACCCATTGACAATAATTGGATAGAGAACCAAATGCGTCCCTGGGCCTTGGGGCGTAAGAACTGGCTATTTGCAGGTTCGCTGCGCAGTGGTCAACGAGCTGCCAATATCATGACTTTAATCCAGTCAGCAAAGCTGAATGGCTTGGATCCGTATGCCTATTTAAGTGATGTGCTGAAAAGGTTGCCAACACATAAAGT
>NZ_JBBCWZ010000215.1:0-483 GCF_037145695.1 Acinetobacter sp. USHLN143 | reverse complement strand
CTGCTTTTAAATATTCAATCACCTCTGTTTTGTATAAGCCATTCACCGTTTCAGCCAGAGCATTATCGTATGAATCACCAGTTGTACCGACTGATGCTCGTAAATTTGCTGCTTCTAAACGATTGGTATAGCGAATAGAAAGATATTGAACGCCTCTATCGGAATGATGAATCACATTCTTTGGCATGCCTCGATCGTGCAAGGCTTGCTCTAATGCATCGAGCACCATATCTGTATTCATCCGTGTCGATACTTTCCATCCAACAATTGCTCGTGAGAACACATCAATAATAAAGGCGGTATAGACCCAGCCTGAATGAGTTTGAATATACGTAAAGTCACTGACCCATAATTGGTCAGGTCGATCAGCACTAAAATTACGTTTCACTAAATCATCTGCTCGTTTTTGGTCATCTCGGCTACGGGTGGTTTGTTTGTTCTTACCTCGCCAAACACCTTGTATACCTAGCTTTTTCATTAATC
>NZ_JBBCWZ010000214.1:0-489 GCF_037145695.1 Acinetobacter sp. USHLN143 | reverse complement strand
CAGTCCTTAACAGATTTACGGAATTAGGTCGACCACTTACCCAAGTTACGCCTTAAATTTGGCTCAATTAGGGGCGCTTTGCATTTCAAATCTTTGTGCAACAAAGCCGATAGAAGGTAAAGAAGATTATTTTTAATATTAGGGTTTATAATCCAAATTTCAGAGTAAGGAATCTACTACTTATATAATAGAGATTCCATCTCCAAAACAGTACTACTGTATGAATGAGTTGTATTCAATGCAGGGAAGAATGTAGATCCTTAATACTAACGGAAAATTATTTTACTGAATTTTCATGTAAAGACTCATTTAATTGATCAATCACTGTCGTCCATTCACCATCAGAGTGTAGTTTTTCTTCTAAAAAATGACGTTGAGCAGAGGTGGTCCCACTTGTTTGAACAACTAAAAGCTTATTTATAAGTGATATTCTGCTCTAGTTAAGCTACCTTATTTTGTTGTGGTAGCTGGTCATAGTAAAACTCATCT
>NZ_JBBCWZ010000213.1:0-491 GCF_037145695.1 Acinetobacter sp. USHLN143 | reverse complement strand
TCTTGGCTAAGTGATTGGTCACAATAAAGTTTTTTTAACACGTATACAGAAGTTAATGTCATTTTCAATTAACCATGTAAACCATTTCTCACCGATAAATTCTCTGTCTGCGAACACATTCACAATACGATCTTTACCAAAAATGGAGATAAAGCGTTGAATCAAAGCAATACGCTCTTTTGTATCTGAATTTCCACGTTTATTGAGCAATGTCCAAACTATAGGTATCGCTATTCCACGATAGACGATAGCTAACATCAAGATATTGATATCTCGTTTTCCCCATTTCCAGTTGGTTCTATCCAAAGTTAATTGGACTTTATCGAATGAAAATATATAGAAAATTAACTGAGAAATTTGACGATAATCGAAATACTGATCTGCAAAGAAGCGTTGTATACGTCGATAAAATGATTGTGGTAAGCACTTGATGGGTAAGGCTTTAGATGCAGAAGAAAGATTACATGTCTGTTTTACAATTAATGCAAGCA
>NZ_JBBCWZ010000212.1:0-493 GCF_037145695.1 Acinetobacter sp. USHLN143 | reverse complement strand
CCAAAAGCTTTCAATCGGTGCATTATCGTAACAGTCTCCGCGCTTGCTCATTGAACCTTGAAAACCATATTGCTCAAGTATATTTCGATATTCATGGCTGCAATATTGACTTCCTCTGTCTGAATGCACAATCAGTTCTTTGGTTGGTTTTTGATTGTGAATAGCCATATTTAGCGCATTACAAACAAGCTGTGCTGTCATGCGCTCATTTAAGCTATAGCCAACCACTTGCTTCGTGTAAAGGTCTTTTACCGCTGCTAAGTACAGCCATCCTTCAACAGTCCATATGTACGTAATATCACTTGACCATGCTTGATTTGGTCTAGTCATTGAGAATTGTTGCTCCAGCAGGTTTTCATAGATCGCTCGATTATGGTCACTATTCGTAGTCCTTTTAAAACGCTTGTGTCGCTTACAATACAGGTGGTTCAGCGCTTTTATCTGACGTACAGCGTACATACTCATTTTTATGCCCTGAGCTTGTAAGTATTTG
>NZ_JBBCWZ010000211.1:0-497 GCF_037145695.1 Acinetobacter sp. USHLN143 | reverse complement strand
CACTGTCTATAACTGTCTTTAAATCCATAAATAGGTGTCCACTTAAATTTAAGTGGACACTATCGCGGTATTAATGAGTTAGAAAAAGTGGGGTTCAGCGGACGCTTACAATCCACTTAAATCCATTCTTGATAAAAACTTCGCCACCGAAAGCTTCAGAAGCTTCAATTGGTTCGTATCCTAATTCAATAGCGCGTTGTTTACTTATAATCAACCAATCTTCTTTTGCCATAAAATATCTGAATTTATCTAAAATTATCTTAACTTTATCACTTGTTTGAATCTGCTTTTCAATTATATTTAACTTATTGATTAAATTAGATTCGGTTGTCACAATGAGTGAACAATTACAGCAAAAAGAAAAAGCTCCTCGTAAAAAATTCAAACGTAAGCGTCCGCTGAACACACCTTATGAATTCATCCTATAAGCCTTAATTTAGTCCCCACTTAAAAACAAGTGGGGACTAAAATTTATGACTACAAATCACCAGACATCC
>NZ_JBBCWZ010000210.1:0-501 GCF_037145695.1 Acinetobacter sp. USHLN143 | reverse complement strand
CGATGGACTTACCTGTATCGTGCAGTTGATCAACGGGGTCATACGATTGACTTTTACCTTTCCGCTAGACGGAACAGTAAATCAGCCTATAGTTTTCTAGGAAAGATCTTCAATACGGTGAAAAAATGGCAAATTCCAAGGGTCATCAATACAGATAAAGCAGCGACCTATGGCCATGCTTTATCACGATTAAAGCGAGAAGGAAAATGTCCAGTAGATATTGAGCACAGGCAGATTAAGTATAAAAATAATGTCATTGAATGTGATCATGGTAAGTTAAAGCGAATCATCAGGGCCACATTAGGATTCAAATCTATGAAGACGGCTTATGCCACAATTAAAGGTATTGAAGTCATGCGTGCACTACGTAAAGGACAAGCATCGTCATTTTATTATGGTCAGCCTCAGGGTGAAGTGTGTCTAATCAACAGGGTTTTCGGTCTCTAAGCACTTTTTAAAGGGAACATCATCGACTCAAATCTCTATTTGCAACAGTGCCGT
>NZ_JBBCWZ010000209.1:0-506 GCF_037145695.1 Acinetobacter sp. USHLN143 | reverse complement strand
TTTATATAAAATCAGGCATTTAGTTGAAAATATGTTTTGTAGATTAAAGCAATTTAGAGGAATAGCTACTCGATATGACAAGCTCAAAAGAAATTATCAAAGTTCTGTTGCCTTAGCCTGTATATTTTTATGGCTACCGTTATAGGGTTAATTATGAACAGTAAGTGTCAACAGACCCTAAATAAAATGCAAACTGTGTAACAAAATGCTTAATTTTTGTTTTATTTTTCCTGCGATCAAATTTAACTGTTTGTTTAATTTTATTTTTTGGTCAAAAAAATCTTCAATATACGGGTTGAGAAATATAAAATTTGGTAAAAATTACAAAAAATTTATTAGCAATAATTGATTGTTTGTTTATTTTTGTTCAAAATTGGCGGAATTTTATATGAATTTTTTCTCTGTACACGACAAAAATAGATAACTCATTGAAATAATGTCATAATAATTGTTTTCTAACGACGAATACTATGACACATCTCAATGAGTTATATCTTATCTTAAAC
>NZ_JBBCWZ010000208.1:0-517 GCF_037145695.1 Acinetobacter sp. USHLN143 | reverse complement strand
TGCTGAAAAGATTGCCGACCCATAAAGTGACCCAAATAGAAGAATTACTGCCACACCGCTGGAAACCTGAACCGAATTAAAAATAGACATGGGGTTCAGCGGACGCTTACGGTACATTTTCGTGCAGATTTTCAGGACATGGCTGCTGCCATTTTAGTCGCGAAAGCGCCTGGAGCCATGAAAGCAGACCCGAATGACCTGCCTTGGCAAAAGATTGATCCTGATAGACGACTCGTGCCGATGGGCGAAAGTCTGGCGCAACGTGATCAGCCATTGCGTCGTACTGTTTAACATTTAACTAATATCCAATTAACACCCAAACGATTGAACAGGCTAGATCCATCACGATCAAGCCTGTTTTTTTTGATCACATCTTCATTTCCTTAAACTCAATATAATTTTCTGGGTAAGCGTCCGCTGAACACACCTTATGAATTCGTCCTATAAGCCTTAATTTAGTCCTCACTTAAAAACAAGTGGGAACTTAAATTTATGACTACAAATAACCAGACATCCA
>NZ_JBBCWZ010000207.1:0-525 GCF_037145695.1 Acinetobacter sp. USHLN143 | reverse complement strand
GGTGGTGTTTCAAAAAGTATGCTGGCGTTAAACAAATCCGTTATTAAGGTAAAAGAAAGTCAAATCAAAGGCTTTAAAATGATTTTCGAGCTTTTTAGAAAAGTTGCAACTTCTCCTAAATCCACGCCTGATTCGATGACGAATTCTACAATTGTTACCTTCAATACCGACGGTAAAAAACTTACCGATCACTTGCTTGCAACATTGAAATGCTGTGATAAAACTATCCCAATGATCACTCGCAATTCGAGCATATTGAACCCCAAGCTTTTTAAGTCTAGCTTTAAGACGTTGAACCGTTGCTAAATCCCGCTTACCCCAAACATAAGCAACAATTTCTCCAGATTCTCGATGGTAGGCATAAATAAGCCATTGTTTATTTTTCTTATTCCCTACAAAAGTCCAAAGTTCATCGACTTCAAGACATTCGTAGTGGCTTTGTTTAGGCTGAATCTGATAGATCGATTCACTTAAGGTTCGTAATACCTTGCCAATGCTGATACGCTCGACTTCAGCAATATCTCT
>NZ_JBBCWZ010000206.1:0-525 GCF_037145695.1 Acinetobacter sp. USHLN143 | reverse complement strand
CATTTTAAAGGCAAAGCTATAGTCACGTTGTGTACGTTTAACTCGTTGTTCTCGTTTATGTTCCATAAAATAAGTCTCTTAAGGTGTAAACTTATTTCAGGACGGGACAAAATAGAATAAATAAAAAGCTCGTCAGATGATGGGCTTTTTAGAATATATTATTTTTATGATTCCATATCTTATGATATAAATTAAGATAATCAAAAACTAAATTTAGAATGGAAATCTATGTTTTTTAGCGACAAAAAGGAAATTACACATACAACATCAGAAGTATTCAATACAGGTAGAGAATTACCTTTAAACTATCACGATCGCTCAATAGATGAGCAATTTATTAATATTTTAGGAGCTAATACTCATTGTGTAATTTACGGTTGCTCAAAGCAAGGAAAAACTAGTTTAAGGAAAAGACATAAGTTGACAAAAATAACTAATGATGCGAAAAGGTTTTTTTAGTTAACAGATGTTCACACATGCCTAGAATTGTTTCTGTCCCACTTAGTTTAGAACAGCGAGAACGAC
>NZ_JBBCWZ010000205.1:0-525 GCF_037145695.1 Acinetobacter sp. USHLN143 | reverse complement strand
TTTATATTGTTACTTAGACAGGTAGGACATTTGATTTGTAGCGTTATTTTCATACCTCTATTTTATCAAAAGCCATATTGTTTTTTTCAGCATACTTTTTGAAACACCACCCAATCAATTTGATACGGGGAAAACGATTCATTTTCATGTAAAAGATTTAGGCATTTTTGTAGTCAATCAGGATGCGGATAGCAAGATCAGAATGAATTTTCCAATCCGTCGTGCAGAGCCCGTTGCTGAATATCCTGAAGCTTTAAGACAGGCCCTGAATAAACCGTTTAAACAGGTTTATCTGAACGCGCAGGGCTATATTATTGAATATGAATCGGTACAGGATGTGCTGGATGAAACACCTGATTTTGAACTGTTAAAACAGTTGAATGGCAAGCGTACAGCAATTACTGCTCAAAATACCGGCAGAGTAAAACTTGAAGTGCGACATAAACCACCTAATTAATTTAAAGGGTTTATGGAGTATATAAAATTGTCATACCATCATCTTAACTTTGAAGATCGTACTGCATT
>NZ_JBBCWZ010000204.1:0-531 GCF_037145695.1 Acinetobacter sp. USHLN143 | reverse complement strand
TATTGATGATACTGTTTTAGATAAACCATATAGTCAACATATGGACTTGGTTAGCTATTTTTGGTCAGGCAAACACCACCGATCCGTCAAGGGTATTAATCTCATTACCTTGTATGCGACAGATCAAAATGGTCAAAATATTCCAATTAATTTCCGAATTTATGACAAATCTGAAAGTAAAACCAAGAATGATTACTTTATGGATATGTTAAGTGAAGTACTCAGTTGGGGTGCAAAGATTCAATTTATTACAGGTGATAGTTGGTATTCATCGACTGGAAATCTAAAAACCATAAGAAAATATGGTATTCGATTTATGTTTGGTATCGACTGTAACCGTAAGGTTTCCCCAGAAAAAGGACAATGGTTTCAACTGCGTTTATTGCCAGATTTCCATCAGGGTCAAGTGGTCTGGCTCAAAGATTTTGGCTTTGTACAATTATTTAAGACTCAGTTAAAAGAACAGCAGAGGTTTTATATTGTGCATCAAGATGAAGATGATTTATTGTCCTTTGAGGGTTTTCATGAATT
>NZ_JBBCWZ010000203.1:0-548 GCF_037145695.1 Acinetobacter sp. USHLN143 | reverse complement strand
TTTAAGTTTGCCGTTGATATGTTCAATTGTGATCCTACGCCGACTGATTTCTTGGTTGATCTGTTTTGCTATTTTGGGTAATGATAAATTCTTAGGTTTCTTGATTGGAATGAGTAACTTACTCTTAATCTGATGAAATCCTTTATAGGCTAAATCTGCCATAATACAAGGATAAATGATCATCTCCTTAAAATACTTACGCGCAATCGTCAGATCATGTTTTCTGCCACTTTCGACCTGTATACTTACAATTTGCTTTAGTCTTGGGTTAAAAATGACCTGTGTTTTTAGCGTATGTTTCTTCTTTTTACCGCTATAGAATTTTCTTTGTTTTTTTGGGACGCTCAATCTGTGACTCAGTGACATCAACGATCACATAATCACCTTCACTAAACTTTTGATTCCTTTTGGGTAATGCAAAAATCCGTGATTGAATCAGAGCATTTTCAACTTTATGAATAGTACGATTCACATTACTTTCAGCAAGATTATAGTCAGCGGATAATTCAATTTGAGTCCTATAACAGCGTAAGTAGTTTAGAGTTAAC
>NZ_JBBCWZ010000202.1:0-554 GCF_037145695.1 Acinetobacter sp. USHLN143 | reverse complement strand
TTATTTACCGAACGATGACGTGAATGTTCAAGTTGATGTAAATTTTTTAATTGATCATTCACTGTTTCGATCAATCCTCTTCTGCAAAGTAATTGTTTTTCTTCTTCAGTTTGGATGGGTTTATTTTTCATATTCCGACGTGATGGGGTCAATATTTTCAGTCCTCTTGCTGCTAAAGCTTCGGCTTTTGCTTTGCTCAAATAGCCTTTGTCTCCGAGTAGGATCCCTTTTAATTCTTGAGTTAAAGATTCTAATATAGCAACATCATGAACATTTCCCGATGTCAGCTTGAGATTAATAATTTCACCTAAATTATTGATAACGAGATGTAATTTAAAACCATAAAACCAACCCGTACTACTTTTTCCACGACCGGCCAAGCCTTTAAATACACGATGCCTTTTAATCCGAAGATTATGGCAAACTACCAATTTAGTGGAGTCAATGATACTGATTCCCGTATCTTTTCCTTTCACCTGATGGAAGAAACTACTCAGAGCTTGCAAACAACGGGGCATGATTTCAATAAATCGGTTGTAGCTAAGCAGTTTAGG
>NZ_JBBCWZ010000201.1:0-571 GCF_037145695.1 Acinetobacter sp. USHLN143 | reverse complement strand
TAGTTAAGCTACCTTATTTTGTTGTGGTAGCTGGTCATAGTAAAACTCATCTGGAGTCATTTTGTCCAGACTCGAATGAGGTCGTTTCAAATTATAAAATTCAAAATATGCACTCAATTGCTTTTTCGCATCGGTGACACTGCTATAAGCTTTGAGATACACCTCTTCATATTTAACGCTTCTCCATAACCGTTCAACCATCACATTATCAATCCATCGACCTTTACCATCCATACTGATTTGAATGCCATTTGATTTCAATACATCAATAAATGCATCACTGGTGAACTGACTGCCCTGGTCTGTATTAAATATTTCAGGTGATCCATATTTTTCAATCGCTTCATTTAAAGCCGAAATACAAAAATCCACCTCCATACTAATCGATACCCTATGCGCAAGTACCTTGCGGCTATGCCAATCAATCACAGCACATAAATAAACAAAGCCTTTTGCCATAGGGATATACGTTATATCCGTACACCACACTTGATTACTGCGCTGAATAGCCAATCCTTTGAGCAGATATGGATATTTACGGTGAGCTTGATTGGCCTGACTTAGATTTGGT
>NZ_JBBCWZ010000200.1:0-576 GCF_037145695.1 Acinetobacter sp. USHLN143 | reverse complement strand
CCAACTCCGTCGTATCGGCGAAGATGTCAGTGAAAAACTGCATTTCAGACCGGCACAGTTCTATAAGGAACAGCATGTGCGTGGTAAATGGGTCTGTGATCAGTGTGACACTCTAACTCAGCAAGCGATGCCCGCCTATGTGATTGATAAAGGCATTGCTTCACCTGAATTGCTCAGCCATGTGCTGGTATCGAAGTATGCCGATCATTTGCCGCTGTACCGTCAGCGCCTGATCTATCAGCGGGCTGGCATTGATCTGTCCAGATCCACTTTATCTGACTGGATAGGTCGCTGCGGTGTAGAACTGGAACCTCTGGCCAATGCCTTAAAAGAGGTGGTGCTGCAACAGCGGGTGCTGCATGCAGATGAAACACCGGTCACCATCATGCGGATGGGTGAGAATAATAAAAAACCGAAGAAAGGTTATGTCTGGGCCTATGCCACCACACAGTATAATCCAGTTCAGGCGGTGATCTATGACTTTCAGGATAGTCGTTCAGGCCAGCATGCTGAAGAGTTCTTGAAAGGCTGGCAGGGCTATCTAGTCTGTGATGATTACAGTGGTTATAAAGCACG
>NZ_JBBCWZ010000199.1:0-579 GCF_037145695.1 Acinetobacter sp. USHLN143 | reverse complement strand
GTATCTGGCTGTGTGCCCGGCGGCTGGAACAGGGGAAATTCCACTGGGCTAAAGTTCACCAGGGTGAAAGTATGGCGATCAGCCCGGAGCAGTTACAGGCACTGATCCAGGGTTTGCCCTGGCAAAGAATCGGACTGCAGCAAGTGGTAACAATGCTCTAAACCAGGCTCATCCATTCTGCTATTCTCCAAACGTTCTATTTCCTCTGCATCATGACCTCAGGCATACTGCGGTCATGAATACGCTGCCTGATTTAAGCCAACTGACCCATGAACAACTGCTGGAATTTACCAGACAGTTGGCGATGCAGCATCAGTCTCTGGCACAATCTAAACAACAACTGGAACAATCAAATCAGCAATTAGATTCTAAAGTTCAACATCTTTCTATTCTCAATCAAAAATACGAGCATGAGCTTGCACTATTTAAACAGCATAAATTCGGCAGTAAAAACGAACATCTAACCGTAAAACAAATCCATCTCTGGGATGAAGCGGTTGAAGAAGATATTGCAGCGGTTGATCTGGAACTGGAACGACTGAATGCAGATAAAACCAATGCAGCTGCACAGAAAGCCCC
>NZ_JBBCWZ010000198.1:0-586 GCF_037145695.1 Acinetobacter sp. USHLN143 | reverse complement strand
CCTAAATGTTGAGCGAAACTCACCAATAAATAGGCGATCATCGCAATCCAGATTTGTGTCTGAATTGCGTTCCTGCTGCGGCCTAGAAACGCTTTTAATTTGAGATTCTGCTTAATCGCCTTAAAGAACAGCTCAACTTTCCAACGATCTTTATAAATCGCCGCAATGGTGGAGGCGGCTAAATGAAAGTTATTGCTGAGAAAGCTAAAGTGCTTGCCACTTTGCTGATCTCTATATTCAATTCTTCTTAACACTGGGGCTTTTCTTTTTAGGGCATGTGCGCTATTCAGCTGAATGGTTTCATCTTTTAGAATACCTTTGGATTCAAGCACTGGATGTTGCTGGATCACCTGATACACAGATTTAGGCCTAAAACGTGTGACAAATCCAATGTTTTGAGCAGTCAGATTTGCATACCATTGGTAATCGACATAGCCTTTATCAAAAACTACAATGCTGCCAGCAGGAAACTGGAATTTGCGGCCTTGTACCATGTCATTTTCTTTGCCATTTTCAACTGCAACAAACTCAGGAATATCATTGCTGTGATTCAATCCTATGCTGAGTTTCATGCTGGCTTTTGAGT
>NZ_JBBCWZ010000197.1:0-596 GCF_037145695.1 Acinetobacter sp. USHLN143 | reverse complement strand
TTATGTATCGCCTTTTGAGTTTGAAGCAATGTACTATGATAAGATTAATCCGTTAGGTCAGGTGGCCTAACTTAAATAAAAAAGTCTCCGATAAACCCGGTACGGTTCAAATATTACTTTGCCTATTCCAAAAGCATATAAATCGGTGACCAGTAAAGGGATCGGTAGAATATGGAAATATACTCTTGAGCTATAAGTGAGAAGAAAGATTATAGCTTCTTTTCTTTTTAAATATGAGAAGCTATTTCTTTGACTAAGAAGAGTTAGTCTGTATGCTGAAGCAATTGATTTAGTAGCACTAAAGGTATTAATCCCAATAATCATCCATGATTTGGTCCCACTCTCGTTTAGCTTTTATATCTAAAAATTCTCCATTTGGTGAATTGTAGTCATAGTAGTCGTCAACATTGTAACCAAGATTTTCAAGTGCTTTATCAGTCTGGACATTTAGACTTTGTTTTAAAAAACTTATGTCGTGAATCCACTGTAAGCGTCCGCTGAACCCCACTTTTTCTAACTCATTAATACCGCGATAGTGTCCACTTAAATTTAAGTGGACACCTATTTATGGATTTAAAGACAGTTATAGACAGTGC
>NZ_JBBCWZ010000196.1:0-603 GCF_037145695.1 Acinetobacter sp. USHLN143 | reverse complement strand
GGTAATATAGTCCATGAAAAAGCCTTGCTCTGAAATGTTTTGTCTTCGTAACCAAGATATTACAGATGCTAAGGCTTTTTTTTATTTATTTTTTATGTCGAACTCAGGTTACTTAATTTCTATTCTTCTTTATTGATTTCCTGATTATAGATTTTTAGTTCAGGATCCAGTTTACAGCGGCTTTTGGCCTCTAATGGCAACAGGGTATTGGGAAGCGCGTTTGATTGAGGTTAAGCAGGCAGGGAAAATTAGACGTTATATCACTTTATTAATGAACCCAAAGACATAGCCACTGATAGGCTTGGCGAAGCTTTATGCTCAGCGCTGGGAAATAGAAATGTGTTACCCAGAAATCAAAAGTGATTTACAGGAGGGCAAGCATTTGAGGAACAAGCAACCTGATTTAGTTTGTCAATAATTATGGGGGGCTTTATTGCCTACAATATTCTAAGAAGACAAATGAAACATATGGCTCAACGTGCAAAAGTCAGTCTGAACCGTACCGGGTTTGTCGGAGAGTCAATATTCTGAGATGAGAAGCATTGCTTCGCAAGACGTAGCGAAGCGTAGTGTCCCGATGACAAAATTAAAATATACCCCTGA
>NZ_JBBCWZ010000195.1:0-610 GCF_037145695.1 Acinetobacter sp. USHLN143 | reverse complement strand
GATAGCAACACTTATTGAACGAAATACACGGCTCTGTATCTTGGCAACATTACCTGATGCAAAGGCAGAATCAGTGCGCAAGGCTTTAACTGAAGCTCTGAAATATTTACCCGCAGAACTGCGTAAAACATTGACCTATGACCGTGGACGTGAGATGTCAGAACATAAAATCCTCGAAGAAGATTTAGGCATAGATGTATATTTCTGTGACCCACATTCGCCATGGCAGAAAGGCACATGCGAAAATATGAATGGTTTAATTAGGCAATATTTACCTAAAGGGATTGATTTAAACCAGGCAGATCAGCATTATTTAAATCAAGTTGCCATGTCACTGAATACTCGCCCTAGAAAAGCGTTAGATTGGCTTACACCATTAGAGAAATTTGCTCAGCTTGTTGATTATCATAAGGCTTTTGAAACTGTCGCACCTCATGTTTGAATTCGCCCTATATCAATATTGTTATTTGAATATATTTGATTTAATAATCCATTTTCATAAGTTGACAAAAATAACTAATGATGCGAAAAGGTTTTTTTAGTTAACAGATGTTCACACATGCCTAGAATTGTTTCTGTCCCACTTAGTTTAGAACAGCGAGAACGACTC
>NZ_JBBCWZ010000194.1:0-627 GCF_037145695.1 Acinetobacter sp. USHLN143 | reverse complement strand
ACTTGTAAGGATAAACGACTGTTTGGGGTTGTATAGTCAAGTAATTAAGTGCATGTGGTGGATGCCTTGGCAGTCAGAGGCGATGAAAGACGTGATAGCCTGCGAAAAGCTCCGGGGAGGCGGCAAATATCCTGTGATCCGGAGATGTCTGAATGGGGAAACCCACTTACCATAAGGTAGGTATTGCAACATGAATACATAGTGTTGCAAGGCGAACGAGGGGAAGTGAAACATCTCAGTACCCTTAGGAAAAGAAATCAATTGAGATTCCCTCAGTAGCGGCGAGCGAAAGGGGAAGAGCCCATTAAGTCATATAAGTTCTAGTGGAACGCTCTGGGAAGTGCGACCGTAGACGGTGATAGTCCTGTACACGAAAGGGCTTATATGATGATGTCGAGTAGGGCGAGGCACGTGAAACCTTGTCTGAATATGGGGGGACCATCCTCCAAGGCTAAATACTCCTGACTGACCGATAGTGAACCAGTACCGTGAGGGAAAGGCGAAAAGAACCCCTGTGAGGGGAGTGAAATAGATCCTGAAACCGCATGCATACAAGCAGTGGGAGCCGGCTTAGTCCGGTGACTGCGTACCTTTTGTATAATGGGTCAGCGACTTATATTCAGTAGC
>NZ_JBBCWZ010000193.1:0-628 GCF_037145695.1 Acinetobacter sp. USHLN143 | reverse complement strand
TTTGCCGCTCGCTGTCCACTGCGCAGCGAACCTGCAAACAACCAGTTCTTACGGCCCAATGCCCAGGGACGCATTGAGTTCTCTGCCCAGTTATTGTCAATGGGTAGATTGCCATCATCCAGATAGCGGCTTAAGGCTGGCCAACGCTTCAGACTGTAATTGATGGCCTTGGCGGTTGGAGAACTCGATGGCACCGTCAGATAATGTTGGTTGAGCCATTCATACAGTTGTTGCATCACCGGTTGGCTGTGCTGTTGTCGGTATTCGCGGCGGTGTTCTGCTGTACTATCGGTCTTTTTCCTGAGTTCTGCTTCTATCGCATACAGTTTCTGAATCATCAGTAATGCCTGTTCAGCGATCTGACTTTTCCCAGTCACATGCAGTTCATGGAATTTACGACGCGCATGCGCCATGCAGCCCACCTCAATGACATCGCCTGATTTAAAGCGTGCTTTATAACCACTGTAATCATCACAGACCAGATGGCCCTGCCAGCCATTCAGGAACTCTTCTGCATGCTGACCTGAACGGCTATCCTGAAAGTCATAGATCACCGCTTGAACTGGATTGTACTGTGTAGTGGCATAGGCCCAGACATAACCTTTCTTCGGTTTTTTCTCATCATCAC
>NZ_JBBCWZ010000192.1:0-642 GCF_037145695.1 Acinetobacter sp. USHLN143 | reverse complement strand
CCACTTAGTTTAGAACAGCGAGAACGACTCATTTTTCTGGTCAAGCATGCAAAACATTGGCGTGAAAGGCAACGTGCCCAAACTATTCTCTGGCTTTCCGAAGGTAAAAGTGTTGCGGAAGTTGCCACTCTACAAGAACGTATCCCAGAAACCATAAGGCTACAACGCCGACGTTGGGAATTGTATGAGTTTGAATCGATTAAAGAAGGTCATCGCTCAGGTCGACCCAATACATTGATCTCAGACTATCAGGCGAAAATCCTAGATTGGGTCAATACAAGTCCACTCAATGCAGAACAAATCCGAGTCAAACTACATGAAGAATACGAAGTGTCCGTGTCTGTTGAAACCATTCGTAAGTTTTTACGTGATTCAGGTATGGTCTTCAAGCGTACCCGTCATAGCTTGAAAAAAAAGAGATCCGATTGCATTTGAACAAGCAACACAGCAGATTGAAGAATTACGAGAGCAAGCGGCACGTGGTGAAATTATATTAGGTTATGTTGATGAAACAGGATTTTCATCTACACCTGATAACCGCTATGCGTGGACAAAGATAGGTGATGTTCATGCGGTTGATGCAATAAGATTAAAACGAGTTAATGTCATGGGGTGTTTGCTTTCAACGGGGAAACTGGTGAC
>NZ_JBBCWZ010000191.1:0-649 GCF_037145695.1 Acinetobacter sp. USHLN143 | reverse complement strand
TGTCCCGTCCTGAAATAAGTTTACACCTTAAGAGACTTATTTTATGGAACATAAACGAGAACAACGAGTTAAACGTACACAACGTGACTATAGCTTTGCCTTTAAAATGATGGTGGTACATGAAGTAGAAAAAGGGCAAATTACTTATAAGCAAGCTCAGGCAAAATATGGTATTCAAGGAAGATCAACTGTGCTGGTATGGTTACGCAAGCACGGACAACAGGACTGGACTTCGAATATGCCGACTTCTTCTAAACGCCAATTGACACCCCAACAACGAATCCGCCAATTAGAAAAGCAGTTAGCCGCAGAAAAGCTTAAAACTGAATTTATTCAGGATGTGATTTATCACATTGATAAAGAATGTGGGACTGATCTTGGAAAAAAGTATACCGAGCACGTTTCAAAGATTGGCAAAGCCAAAGAAGACTAAGCGTTTCACGTTATTGTCAGTGGTTGGGAATCACCCGACAAGCTTATTATCAAGCAGAAAAACGTGCTCAAATGACTGCACAAGCAACTGAACAAATACTTGAGTTGGTTATGGAATATCGCTGTCTCATGCCAAGTATCGGAACACGTAAGCTGTATTGGCTTATTAAAGGCAAATTGTTGCAACGTGGTTTAAAGTGTGGACGGGATCAGTTAT
>NZ_JBBCWZ010000190.1:0-665 GCF_037145695.1 Acinetobacter sp. USHLN143 | reverse complement strand
TGTCTTGTCCTGAAATAGATTGACAGTATTCCACTTCAAACCGAGTTAAGCAATTAGCTCGGTTTTTGTTTGCTCATACATCTGATTCGGGGTGTTCATATTTAAACTTAAATGCGGTCTATAACAATTGTAAATCATGATAGATTCCGCAATTAAGTGATCTAACTCCTTCATGGTTTGACATCGCGTGGTTAAAAACTCCTGCTTTAATATTCCATTAATTCGCTCTGCTAATGCATTCTGATAACAGTCCTTGCCATCTGTCATGGAAGGACATATCCCATAATGGCGCAATGCCGATTGATATAGCTCAGAGCAATACTGAGAGCCTCTGTCTGAATGGTGAATCATCCTGGCTGCCCGATCTGTCACATGCTGCATCGCCATATGTAGTGCCTGCACAACATTCTCTGCACGCATATCATTCGATAACTTATAACCTTTAATCTGTCGGGTATAAGCATCTGTCACCAAGGATAAATAATGCACACCTTCAGCACTCTCAACATAGGTAATATCACTAACAAAGACTTCATTGGCTTGCACCGCTGAATAATCCTTTAATAAATTTGGATGCTTCTTCATCCAATGCTTGCTATCCGTAGTTTTTGTATAGCGACGCTTAGGGCGAATCAATAAGTTATTTTCTTTCAATATTTTAAATA
>NZ_JBBCWZ010000189.1:0-693 GCF_037145695.1 Acinetobacter sp. USHLN143 | reverse complement strand
TCAATCAATAATTGAACCGCTCTTTCTCTGATTTCAGGGGTATATTTTAATTTTGTCATCGGGATAGTCTCTCAGAATATTGACTCTCCGACAAACCCGGTACGGTTCAATATGGTGTTGATGCGATTTGTAGGATTTTACCGATCGCAGCTTCAACCTATTACCGAACTTTAGATCTCGCGGACAATCCAGAACATCGAGCGAAACGAGATCTACATGATGAGCATCATGCTGAACAAATTAAACGAATTTGGAAAGAAAGTTCAGGTCGATATGGTGTGCGTAAGGTCTGGCAACAATTGAAACGTGAAGGCTATATTATTGCACGTTGTACAGTTGCTCGATTGATGCAGAAGCTAGGTATACAAGGTGTTTGGCGTGGTAAGAATAAACAAACCACCCGTAGCCGAGATGATCAAAAAAGAGCAGATGATTTAGTGAAACGTAATTTTAATGCTGATCATCCTGACCAACTGTGGGTGAGTGACTTTACGTATATTCAAACGGCTTTGTTGCACAAAGATTTGAAATGCAAAGCGCCCCTAATTGAGCCAAATTTAAGGCGTAACTTGGGTAAGTGGGCGACCTAATTCCGTAAATCTGTTAAGGACTGCTACACGTGCATGGATCTCATTCACTTGGCTATCAAAACTCCTTGCACTGAGTTTATCTCCTAATAATTTGATGCAATGC
>NZ_JBBCWZ010000188.1:0-714 GCF_037145695.1 Acinetobacter sp. USHLN143 | reverse complement strand
AGCTTTTCGCAGGCTATCACGTCTTTCATCGCCTCTGACTGCCAAGGCATCCACCACATGCACTTAATTACTTGACTATACAACCCCAAACAGTCGTTTATCCTTACAAGTAGGATAAGCAACAGATTGTGATGATCTCTCATCACACTCATACAGTTGGCGTCTTGTGCATTTAAGCACCGTACAGCTTCAATTAGATTCATATACCAAAACGCTTGATTCAGTTAATTTCGCTAGAACTCATTTCTTGTAGTTGCCTACTTGAAACGAGTTTGAACAAATTATTTCAACTCAAATATATTCTGTTAATGATTTTTCCAGCCTTCGTCAGGTCAGGAAACTGTGATAAATCACAGAGGTTAATAACAATGCCGCGCATTATACGCTGCTTTATCACTAAGCTCTATAAGCTATCTAGCTGTTTGTATGTTTCTTAGCTCATCTTACGTTTGCTTGATCATTTCAAGATCAATGTAAGTGATGGTGGAGACTAGGAGAGTCGAACTCCTGACCTCCTGCGTGCAAAGCAGGCGCTCTACCAACTAAGCTAAGTCCCCAGCTTATCAATAAGTCAATGTTTCTGATTTCTGTAAGTTTGCAGAGTGGTGGGTCTGACAAGACTTGAACTTGTGACCCCACGCTTATCAAGCGTGTGCTCTAACCAACTGAGCTACAGACCCTCAGATACATCGTATGAAGAACAACTTGTTGTGG
>NZ_JBBCWZ010000187.1:0-721 GCF_037145695.1 Acinetobacter sp. USHLN143 | reverse complement strand
AAGGCTTTAAAATGGTTTTCAAGCTTTTTGGAGAAATTACAACTTCTTCTAAAACCACGCCTTATTCGATGCCTTATTTTGCAATTATTACCTTCAATTCCTACAGTAAAAAACTTACCAATACTTTGCTTGCAGTTTTTAAAAGCAGTGATGAAACTATCCCAATGATCACTTGCAATTCGGGTGTAGTGAATACCTAATTGTTTAAGCTTTGTCTTCAACCTTTGGACTGTAGCTAAATCTCTCTTACCCCAAACATAAGCAACAATCTCACCTGTTTCTCGATGGTAGGCGTAAATAAGCCATTGTTTATTATTTTTATTTCCAACAAAAGTCCAGAATTCATCTACTTCGAGAGATTCATAATGACTTTGTTTAGGCTGAATTTGATAGGCCGATTCAGTTAAAGTCCGTAAGACTTTACCGATACTAATGCGCTCAACTTCAGCGATATCTCGTATACCGCTGCCTCTGACCATTAACTGTAATATTTTACGAGTAATGCCAGAATTACATCCTAGATAGCTCAGAGCATGGTCACCAATAAACTGACGTTTGCAGTCTTTGCATTGGTAGTTTTGTTTCCCATCTACTTTGATGCCATTTTTCTTTATACTGTCACTGAGGCAGGTTGGACATTTGATTTCTAGAGTTATTTGCATTTCTCTATTTTATCAAAATTCAACCTGCTTTTTTTTAGCATACTTTTTGATACACCACC
>NZ_JBBCWZ010000186.1:0-724 GCF_037145695.1 Acinetobacter sp. USHLN143 | reverse complement strand
TAATTTCTTCTGCCAACGATATACATTTTCAAAGATCCGCTCAAACTGGTTCTTTTGTATCTCAACGTAGGCCATCAAGGCTGAAAAAATATGATTCAAAATCAGTTTAGACCGTCTTACTTGAAACTTTTCAATATGACAAACCTGTTTAATCACCCGGTGATATTGTTCTATTTTCCAATGACTTGAATGTAATTCATGAAAACCCTCAAAGGATAATAAATCATCTTCATCTTGATACACAATATAAAACCTCTGCTGTTCTTTTAACTGAGTCTTAAATAATTGTACAAAGCCAAAATCTTTGAGCCAGACCACTTGACCCTGATGGAAATTTGGCAATAAACGCAGTTGAAACCATTGTCCTTTTTCAGGGGAAACCTTACGGTTACAGTCGATACCAAACATAAATCGAATACCATGTTTTCTTATGGTTTTTAGATTTCCAGTCGATGAATACCAACTATCACCTGAAATAAATTGAATCTTTGCACCCCAACTAAGTACTTCACTTAACATATCCATAAAGTAATCATTCTTGGTTTTACTTTCAGATTTGTCATAAATTCGGAAATTAATTGGAATATTTTGACCATTTTGATCTGTCGCATATAAGGTAATGAGATTAATACCCTTGACGGATCGGTGGTGTTTGCCTGACCAAAAATAGCTAACCAAGTCCATATGTTGACTATATGGTTTATCTAAAACAGTATCATCAATA
>NZ_JBBCWZ010000185.1:0-728 GCF_037145695.1 Acinetobacter sp. USHLN143 | reverse complement strand
AGGTTGAATTTTGATAAAATAGAGAAATGCGAATAACTCTAGAAATCAAATGTCCAACCTGCCTCAGTGACAGTATAAAGAAAAATGGCATCAAAGTAGATGGGAAACAAAACTATCAGTGCAAAGACTGTAAACGTCAGTTTATTGGTGACCATGCTCTGAGCTATCTAGGATGTAATTCAGGCATTACTCGAAAAATATTACAGTTGATGGTCAGAGGTAGTGGTATACGAGATATCGCTGAAGTTGAGCGAATCAGTATCGGTAAAGTTTTACGTACTTTAACCGAATCGACCTACCAAATTCAGCCTAAACAAAGTCATTATGAGTCTCTTGAAGTTGATGAGTTTTGGACTTTCGTGGGAAATAAAAATAATAAACAATGGCTTATTTACGCCTACCATCGAGAAACAGGTGAGATTGTTGCTTATGTTTGGGGTAAAAGAGACTTAGCTACAGTTCAACGATTGAAGACAAAGCTTAAACAATTAGGTATTCACTACACCCGAATTGCAAGTGATCATTGGGACAGTTTCATCACTGCTTTTAAAAACTGCAAGCAAAGTATTGGTAAATTTTTTACTGTAGGTATTGAAGGTAATAATTGCAAAATAAGGCATCGAATTAGGCGCGGTTTTAGAAGGAGTTGTAATTTTTCAAAAAAGATTGAAAACCATTTTAAAGCTTTCGACTTAACCTTTTTTTACATCAATAATGGCTTCATTTAA
>NZ_JBBCWZ010000184.1:0-749 GCF_037145695.1 Acinetobacter sp. USHLN143 | reverse complement strand
GGCAGAGTAAAACTTGAAGTGCGACATAAACCACCTAATTAATTTAAAGGGTTTATGGAGTATATAAAATTGTCATACCATCATCTTAACTTTGAAGATCGTACTGCATTAATGCTTGAGTCAAGAAAAGAAGGCTTTTCAGCCAGAAAATTTGCTGAACTCATTAAAAGACATCCTAGTACGATCTATCGTGAGCTTAAAAGAAATAGCATCAATGACGTTTATCAAGCTCAATATGCTTCTGATAACACCTTCGCTAGACGTAGACGTGGTCACAGAAAACTCAAAATCGATTCAATCCTCTGGAAATTTATTGTTGAAGCGATCCGTTGTTTATGGTCTCCTCAGCAAATAGCAAAGCGTTTAAAGACATTTCCTGATTTGGATCAAACAATGAATGTAAGCCATACAACGATTTATTCAACGATACGAGCATTACCAAAGGGTGAGTTGAAAAAAGACTTATTATCCTGTCTGCGTCATGAAAATAAAAAGCGAAAAGCTAACGGTGAACCTAAAAAAGATTCTATATTACAGGATATTAAAACTATTCATGAGCGCCCAGCCGAAGTTCAAGAAAGAAAAATACCGGGTCATTGGGAAGCTGATTTAATTAAAGGTAAAGACAATAAAAGTTCGATAGCAACACTTATTGAACGAAATACACGGCTCTGTATCTTGGCAACATTACCTGATGCAAAGGCAGAATCAGTGCGCAAGGCTTTAACTGAAGCTCTGAAATATTTACC
>NZ_JBBCWZ010000183.1:0-792 GCF_037145695.1 Acinetobacter sp. USHLN143 | reverse complement strand
CCTGGATCAGTGCCTGTAACTGCTCCGGGCTGATCGCCATACTTTCACCCTGGTGAACTTTAGCCCAGTGGAATTTCCCCTGTTCCAGCCGCCGGGCACACAGCCAGATACCCAGTCCATCATGCACCAGCACTTTCATACGATGGCCACGCTTATTACAGAACAGGTAAGCGCAATGCGGTTTGATGTAGCCAAAGGCTCTCAGCACCTGAGCCATGGCTGTATCCATCCCTGCACGCATGTCCATCGGCTGGGTAGACAACCAGATCTCATCAATACGAATCATTGAGTCAAACCCTGGATCAGCAACAGTAATTCAGTTACTGACTCCACCGGCCAGTCGATCTCGATCATCTGATCCCTTGCGGAACTTGGTGCCTCATGTAATGGAATCCTGATATGAGCGACAGCTTTCTTCTCTGGCACAAGTGGTAGAGGTGCTTCTTGTTTGACTGGAGTCGGGTGAAGAATGACCGGAAGAAAGTCAGTCTGTGGAATGGATGGGGTTTTTAATGCAGGGGGCATTGATCTGGACTGACGAATCCATTTATGTAGCAGATTGGCATTGATCTGATGTTGCATTGCTACCTTGGCCACTGATGTATCTGGCTGCTGGCATTGCTGAATAAGTTGATGTTTAAATTCAGCTGTGAAGGTTCGACGGGGCTTTTTTAGCGTTGGTGCACTGTCTATAACTGTCTTTAAATCCATAAATAGGTGTCCACTTAAATTTAAGTGGACACTATCGCGGTATTAATGAGTTAGAAAAAGTGGGGTTCAGCGGACGCTTAC
>NZ_JBBCWZ010000182.1:0-839 GCF_037145695.1 Acinetobacter sp. USHLN143 | reverse complement strand
AAAGCAGTGAATTGTGGAGTTGCAACTGTTTATCGAGTTGCTAAAGTCATTTAAAAAGGCTTGTATCAGTGCTTCCCTTATGTCATATCTATTTACAAAGGAACAAGGCATTCTTAAAGATCAAAAGAAGGGATTAATGATGAAAAAGCATTTGATTTTACTTGTTTTTATAGTGATGGTTTTTATTTTAGCTCTAGTTGTAAAGATTAATAATGATCATAAAAAAGGGCAAGCATTAAACAAATTGGAACTAGTTGAAAAGCAAATCCATTAGGTAAAAATTGACTTATACTTATTTAACTAACGCTAATAACTAAGCCCAAAAAACACCTAGACCCAGTGCTATACACGCTTAGTTTTTTATATTTCAAAAGAGTATTTTAGCAAATATCATAAAAGACCGGTCTATTCTCAAGCCGGTTTTTTATATCGCAGAGTATCATGGCTTCATCATAGATATATGAATATTAAGATAAATAAAAAGCCCTATAGTCTCTCCCGTTACTATAAGGCTTATAAAACGCTGTAATTTTTTCTTAATTACCTACTTTTCGATGTAGGTTATGAATATATTTTACCTATTGGTAAAAATAAAGATATAAGACAAAAGATGAATACGTTAGGAATTCCGCGTAAAAACTACTAATTTCGTATAACCGCCATTATGTTAAATGGAATATAAAAAACAGTTGACATAAATACATTGTGTGCAATTATATTGCACACAATGTATTTATTTAAAGGTAATCAAAATGAGTAATCTTTATTCTACCCAGGTTAAAGCAATCGGTGGACGTTCAGGAAATATTCGTAGTGAAGATGGTATCTTAGAACTAAAA
>NZ_JBBCWZ010000181.1:0-840 GCF_037145695.1 Acinetobacter sp. USHLN143 | reverse complement strand
GCTTTTAAGGTTTTTATTTCAAATAAATTCACTTGAATTATTCTGAGTAAGCGCTGAACTGTCCAGCCTTTTTTCCCTAAATGTTGAGCGAAACTTACCAGTAAATAGGCGATCATCGCAATCCAGATTTGCGTCTGAATGGCGTTCTTGCTTCGGCCTAAAAAGGCTTTTAATTTCAGGTTCTGTTTAATCGCTTTAAAGAACAATTCAACTTTCCAGCGGTCTTTGTAAATCGCTGCAATGGTAGAGGCAGCTAGATGAAAGTTATTGCTGAGAAAGCTAAAGTGCTTGCCACTTTGCTGATCTCTATATTCAATTCTTCTTAATACGGGGGCTTTTCTTTTTAGGGCATGTGCGCTATTTAGCTGAATGGTTTCATCTTTTAGAATGCCTTTGGATTCAAGCACTGGATGTTGCTGGATCACCTGATACACCGATTTAGGTCTAAAACGTGTCACAAAGCTAACGTTTTGAGCGCTTAGATTCGCATACCATTGATAATCGACATAGCCTTTATCAAAGACCACAATGCTGCCAGCGGGAAACTGGAATTTTCGGCCTTGTAACATGTCATTTTCTTTACCATTTTCAACTGCAATAAACTCAGGAATATCATTGCTGTGATTCAATCCTATGCTGAGTTTCATGCTGGCTTTTGAGTCGTGAACTTTGGCCCATTCACATAAGGAAAGCGACAGGTCAATATGACTGGCATCCAGGGAATATAATGGATTCTTAAAGCGAAATTTATGAGCTACTTTTGAGTGTTCATAGTATTTAAGCAACTTGTAAAATAGCTGTTGATACAAGGCAGCAGGCTGCTGCTCATTGATTCGTGCC
>NZ_JBBCWZ010000180.1:0-842 GCF_037145695.1 Acinetobacter sp. USHLN143 | reverse complement strand
AAAAAGTTTAATGAATCTTTAGAGAAAGCTCTAATTTCTGATCAAAAAACAACAATGAAAAAGTCAGCTTTAAGCTTGTCTGAAGTCATGACCATTGTCATTTTATTTCATAAATCCGGGTTTAGATTTTTCAAATATTTTTATTGTCATATGATCATCCCATTTTGGAAATCAGCTTTTCCCAAGCTTCTTAGTTACAATCGTTTTATTGAAATTATGCCGCGTTGTTTGCAAGCTTTGAGTAGTTTCTTCCATCAAGTTAAAGGAGAAGATACCGGAATTTGTATTATTGATTCGACTAAATTGGTCGTTTGCCATAATCTTAGAATTAAAAGACATCGTGTATTTAAAGGCTTAGCTGGTCGTGGTAAAAGTAGCACAGGTTGGTTTTATGGATTTAAAGTCCATATTGTTATCAACAACTTGGGTGAAATTATTAATCTCAAGATTACATCGGGAAGTGTTCATGATGTTGCTGTACTTGAATCTTTAACCCAAGAGTTAAAAGGTATTTTACTGGGCGATAAAGGCTATCTGAGTAAAGCAAAAACTGAAGCTTTAGCAGCAAGGGGGCTCAGACTATTAACCCCGTCACGCAAGAATATGAAAAATAAACCCATCCAAACTGAAGAAGAAAAACAATTGCTTTGCAGAAGAGGATTGATCGAAACAGTGAATGATCAGTTAAAAAACTTACATCAAATTGACCATTCACGTCATCGTTCGGTGAATAACTTTATGGTGAATATTATGGCTGCTATAGTGGCTTATTGCTTAAATCCAAATAAGCCAACTTTCCAAAACTTGCTAAAAAGCTAAAATATTTCATCGAACTCAGGTTA
>NZ_JBBCWZ010000179.1:0-871 GCF_037145695.1 Acinetobacter sp. USHLN143 | reverse complement strand
GATGACTGGGGTGAAGTCGTAACAAGGTAGCCGTAGGGGAACCTGCGGCTGGATCACCTCCTTAACGAAAGATTGACGATTGGTAAGAATCCACAACAAGTTGTTCTTCATACGATGTATCTGAGGGTCTGTAGCTCAGTTGGTTAGAGCACACGCTTGATAAGCGTGGGGTCACAAGTTCAAGTCTTGTCAGACCCACCAAATCTGACTAACCAAGCATGAAAGTGCTGAAGCAAACAGAACGGAACGATACATTGACTTATTGATAAGCTGGGGACTTAGCTTAGTTGGTAGAGCGCCTGCTTTGCACGCAGGAGGTCAGGAGTTCGACTCTCCTAGTCTCCACCATACATTCCTACGGAATGTATAAAGACAAAAGCTAATAAATAGACAATCAGTTGATTGTTAGTTTAGTCCTTAAGCGATCAAGTGTTTAGATCCTAGAGATTAACAAGTACAAGCGTTATGATACGCGCACTTGATAATCTCTGTGATTTATCACAGTTTCCTGACCTGACGAAGGCTGGAAAAATCATTAACAGAATATATTTGAGTTGAAATAATTTGTTCAAACTCGTTTTTAAGATCAACACTAACAGTGATTTATTACTGTGATGTGAAGATTAAAGAAATGAGTTCTAGCGAAATTAACTGAATCAAGCGTTTTGGTATATGAATCTAATTGAAGCTGTACAGTAGTTAAATCTACGAAACGCCAACTGTATGGGTGAGTCGCAAGACAAGCTCTGTTGCTTATCCCACTTGTAAGGATAAACGACTGTTTGGGGTTGTATAGTCAAGTAATTAAGTGCATGTGGTGGATGCCTTGGCAGTCAGAGGCGATGAAAGACGTGATAGCCTGCGAAAAGCT
>NZ_JBBCWZ010000178.1:0-885 GCF_037145695.1 Acinetobacter sp. USHLN143 | reverse complement strand
AGATCTCTTGCGAAAGTCGTTATTGCAAGTTCATCCGGTTTACCAGTGCAGCGATTAAGTTAATGCGTAAACCGAATCTTTTCCGTCTATTTCGATAGCGTTCACTTAGTATTCTAAATCTTTTCAATTGACTGTTAATATGTTCGATTACAACTCGTATTTTTCCAATCATTTTATTGTAATTTTTCTCAGCATCAAATAAGGGTAAATTCTTCTTTTTCTTTATTGGCATCAATAATTTAAAGCCATCTTGCTCTAACCCATAGTACCCTAAATCGGTCATAACATAGTCACAATGTTTGAATTTCTTAACTGTTTTTCTTGCCAATTTAATATCATGCTGACTGCCAGACGATATATCTACTCCTATGATTTGTTTGCTCTTCGGATGATAGATCACTTGGGCTTTTAACGTATGTTTCTTCTTTTTACCACTGTAGAACTTACTCTGATTTTTTTTTCGGGCGTTCTATTAAACATTCTGTCGCATCAATAATTACCCAGTTAAATTGTTCGTCTGCTGTGGTAATGCTTCGTTTTGGCAGGGTAAAACGTCTTGATTTCATTAATGCATCTTCAACCTTTTTAATAGTTCGATTCACATTACTTTCAGCGATATGGTAATTTGCCGCCAATTCCAATTGGGTGTTGTAGCTCCGTAAGTAATTGAGTGTTAATAATAATTGATCCTCTATAGCTAAAGTATGAGGACGCCCTAATTTCTTTTTAAGTGATTCTGCTTCTTTTAAAACTTCGACCATTTCACTAAAAACTGCTCGAGGTACACCAACCAAGCGCTGGAATTCAGAATCTGAAAAACGATTTAATTTCTGATATTTCATGAAATCTATATTGAGGCAGTTTTTACTTTCGCAAGAGGTCTAA
>NZ_JBBCWZ010000177.1:0-903 GCF_037145695.1 Acinetobacter sp. USHLN143 | reverse complement strand
TTCGCCGATACGACGGAGTTGGCAGCCACAAGCGCATTGGGTTGATGCAGGTTCATGCTCAATACGGATGGTGTGTAGATGATCTGGCAGTGGTCGACGTTTAGGTTTATTGGTTTTGGCTTTCTGTGTCGCTGCATTGGTTTTATCTGCATTTAGCCGTTCCAGTTCTAGATCAACCGCGGCAATATCTTCTTCAACCGCTTCATCCCACAGATGGATTTGTTTTGCCGTTAAGTGTTCATTCTTTTGGGCGAATTTGTGCTTTTTAAACAGCGCCAGTTCATGCTCGTATTTTTGATTGAGAATAGAAAGATGTTGAACTTTGGCATCCAATTGTTGGTTTGATTGTGCTAGAGACTGATGCTGCAGCGCCAACTGCCTGGTGAATTCCAGCAGTTGTTCATGGGTCAGTTGGCTTAAATCAGGCAGCGTATTCATGACCGCAGTATGCCTGAGGTCATGAGAAGAATGAAATAGAACGTTTGGAGAATAGCAGAATGGTCGAGCCTGGTTTAAAGCATCGTCACCACCTGCTGTCGTCCAATGCGCTGCCAGGGCAAACCTTGGATCAGTGCCTGTAACTGTTCCGGGCTGAGGGCCACGGTTTCACCTTGGTGAACTTGAGCCCAGTGAAATTTGCCCTGTTCCAGCCGCCGGGCACACAGCCAGATGCCCAATCCATCATGTACCAGCACTTTCATGCGATGGCCACGTTTATTACAGAACAGGTAAGCACAATGCGGTTTGATGTAGCCAAAGGCTCTCACCACCTGAGCCATGGTCGTATCCATACCTGCTCGCATATCCAGAGGTTGGGTAGAAAGCCAGATTTCATCAATGCGGATCATGTTGCAAGTGCCTTGAGTAATTCTGCTAAAGCAGATATTTCTGATACTTGCCATT
>NZ_JBBCWZ010000176.1:0-910 GCF_037145695.1 Acinetobacter sp. USHLN143 | reverse complement strand
CCCATACAGTTTCTGAATCAGCACTAATGCCTGTTCAGCGACCTGACTTTTCCCGGTCACATGCAGTTCATGGAATTTACGACGTGCATGGGCCATGCAGCCCACCTCAATGACCTGACCTGATCTAAAGCGTGCTTTATAACCACTGTAATCATCACAGACCAAATGACCCTGCCAGCCTTTCAGGAAGTCTTCAGCATGCTGGCCAGAACGGCTATCTTGAAAGTCATAGATCACTGCCTGAACTGGATTGTACTGTGTGCTGGCATAGGCCCAGACATAACCTTTTTTGGGCTTTTTCTCATTTTCACCCATCTGCATGACCGTCACCGGTGTTTCATCTGCATGGATCACCTGCTGTTGCAGTACCACCTGTTTTAAGGCATTGGCCAGAGGTTCCAGTTCCACCCCACAGCGGCCAATCCAGTCAGATAACGTTGATCTAGACAGATCAACACCTGCGCGTAGAAAGATTTGACGTTGACGGTACAAAGGCAAATGATCGGCATACTTTGACACCAGCACATGGCTAAGCAATTCAGGTGAAGCAATGCCTTTATCAATCACATAGGCTGGCATCGCTTGCTGAGTCAGAGTGTCACACTGATCACAGACCCATTTACCACGCACATGCTGTTCCTTATAGAACTGTGCCGGTCTGAAATGCAGTTTTTCACTGACATCTTCACCGATACGACGCAAGGTACAGCCACAACTGCATTGGGTTGATGCAGGTTCATGCTCAATACGGAGGGTGTGTAGATGATCTGGCAACAGCCGACGTTTAGGTTTGTTGACTGGGGCTTTCTGTGCAGCTGCATTGGTTTTATCTGCATTCAGTCGTTCCAGTTCCAGATCAACCGCTGCAATATCTTCTTCAACCGCTTCATCCCAGAGATGGATTTGTTTT
>NZ_JBBCWZ010000175.1:0-945 GCF_037145695.1 Acinetobacter sp. USHLN143 | reverse complement strand
ATTTGTTTAAGATAAGATATAACTCATTGAGATGTGTCATAGTATTCGTCGTTAGAAAACAATTATTATGACATTATTTCAATGAGTTATCTATTTTTGTCGTGTACAGAGTTGATATTTAGTTTTATGCGCAGCCCTATCACGCCATTCAGATTCACTATATTTCTCAACAATGGCATAAGTGGCAGAAAAAACATCGGGACTATCTAGAAGTGACTCCAAACGAACTGTTTTAAGAATTTCCCAGTCTTCTTCTATAGTAAGACGTACCTCTATTTCATCCAAACCTTGACTCATTTAACACCTCTAAAGAATTCTTCTAAAAGTAGTAGATAATTAATTTAACTAACAACTCGATACTTTAAACATTTCAATATAACCAATATATTATTCAGCCATATTGGGTCTTTATTTCAATAAAATTAAACAATTTAAACCACCAACTTATCCGAACCCATAATTACAACCAAACCACCCTCAAGTTAATAATTTACACTTTCAAATAATTAGCACTATAAAAAACAAAAAAATTAAAATATATTTAACACGTTGAAATTCAAAAAACTCAACTTTATAAAAATACATACCCCTCACATCAAACCATTTTACACTAGTGGTTTTTTAAAATTAAAACATTTGAAATCATAACAACCTCTTCATTTTATATTGCTAGATCTTAATCACAATTTTAAAGTCTCGAAGACCTCTTGGGGATAAAATACAAATAAGATCTCACATACATCTAACGTTTATTCATATTTGCAAATTTCATGCCCAATTACATAAAAAGTTAATTTAACTTTATCTAATAAATGATTAAATTAGCACTTCCTCTGTAAGCATCCGCTGAACGCCATCGCCAAGTTTTAACGGGGTTCAGGTTTCCAGCGGTGAGGTAGTAATTCTTCTATTTGGGGCACTTTATGTGTTGGCAACCTTTTCAGC
>NZ_JBBCWZ010000174.1:0-955 GCF_037145695.1 Acinetobacter sp. USHLN143 | reverse complement strand
ATTTTAGAAAAACTAATTGATTCTTGAAAGTAAACAGGCTTCCATTATCAGATATTAAGAGGTCTCAAATTCTTTCTGATAATAGATTAACTAATACTTTTAATTCATCTCGTAATTGATTTAAGTTATCAAACTCAATGTTCTTGGTAAGCTCTTTAGGAATCTTTTCTGCTTCAGCAGATAAGTCTCGCCCTTTATCTTTTAATGAAATAAAAACTCGTCTTTCATCATTAGGATCACGTGATCGATTAATTAGACCAGATGTCTCCATTCTTTTTAATAGTGGGGTTAATGTTCCACTATCAAGATGTAAAATTTGTCCAAGATCACCCACACTTACACATTCTTTTTCCCACAAAACCAACATCACTAAATATTGAGGATAAGTGAGTCCGAGAGGTGTAAGAAAAGGGCGATAAGCTTTTACGATTAAATTAGATGCAGCATAAATAGGAAAACATAGTTGCTCATCTAAGCAAAGCTGATTCTTGGACATAGCTTTTTATTTGGTATAGACAGTGGTAGACACCTGTATATTACCTCGAATAGCATTGGAATAAGGACATACTTGATGCGTTTGTTCCACGATTTTCTCTGCCTCAGCTTGTGAAATACCTGAAAGCGTGACATCTAAGTGTACTGTCAAGGCAAATCCACCATTGCCATTAGCAACCATTCCAACAGTACTCAGGACCTCTACATCGTTATCACGGATTTTATATTCTTTATTGCTACGAGTTACATGGATCACTGCATTTCCAAAGCATGCAGCATAGCCAGCTGCAAATAATTGTTCAGGATTCGTTGCATCACCTTTACCACCTAATTCTTTTGGCAAAGCCAATTTTAGTTCTAAGATACCATCTTCACTACGAATATTTCCTGAACGTCCACCGATTGCTTTAACCTGGGTAGAATAAAGATTACTCATTTTGATTACCTTTAAATAAATACA
>NZ_JBBCWZ010000173.1:0-967 GCF_037145695.1 Acinetobacter sp. USHLN143 | reverse complement strand
CGTTGAGCCATATGTTTCATTTGTCTTCTTAGAATATTATAGGCAATGAAGACCCCCCATAATTCTTGATAAATTAAATCAGGTTGCTTGCTCCTCAAATGCTTGCCTTCCTGTAAATCACTTTTGATTTCTCGGTAACACATTTCTATTTCCCAGCGCTGGGCATAAAGCTTCGCCAAGCCTATCAGTGGATATGCCTTTGAATCCATTAATGAAGTGATATAACGTCTAATTTTCCCTGCCTGCTCAACTTCAATCAAACGCGCTTCCCAATATTCTCCTAATGATGGATTTAGCTTCCTGGCTCTAGCTGAAAGAGGCATTTTGATTTGAAAGTCATGCGGGGAATTACGTTTAATGATCTCATAGCGTAAATTATCTTTTGCTCTCATTAACCAATGACTGGCTTCTACTCGTGTTTGCCAGTCAATCAAGAAATCAGCAGAGAAATAGGCTCGATCAAACAAGGTAATACTATGCGATGGAGGACATAATCGATTTGCCAGTGTAAGTTCACCCTGATCCATGCTACCTATTTGGGCATCAATGATTTCATGGGTGCTGGTATTTACCAGGCAGGTTGCTCTCACTTGTGGATAAGGGGCTGCAGCGGTTTTACCCTTAGATGAGCCAAAGTGTTCAAAATTCTCGTCTGTATAAGGCATAGACCAAACCACCCCGTCAACAGCACATACACTAAGGCCATGAAAGTTTGAGTATTGCTGTTGGGATTCTTCAAACCAGGCTTGGCTGAGTAGAGAAAACAAGGTATTCAAGGGCTCTCGTCCTAAACGTTGTCGTGCTTGCACTGCTGCACTGGGGACACAATATTCTGTTGTACCAAACACAAGTTTTAGTTGCTCTACGACATACCCGATCGGTTGATCTCGAAATAGGGCAAGCCCAATTACCAGCCATACCACATGTTCGGCAGGTAATTTTCTTCTCCTGATAGAAGCCTTACCTG
>NZ_JBBCWZ010000172.1:0-1015 GCF_037145695.1 Acinetobacter sp. USHLN143 | reverse complement strand
ATGGACGAGGAACTCCAACGAGTCGTTTAAATTCCCCATCATTAAATCGAGTTAAATTTTCATATTTCATGGGGCTAGTATAAACAATTTTTTACTTTCGCAAGAGATCTATTAAATAGGACGTATGAAAATACGTGATAAAACCATTTTAAAGAATAAGGATAAGCTCTATGTCGAATGATAATTTTGATCGTGATGTAATTAAGAATGCGCCTAAAGATGTCCGCGATGATTTAAATGCTGATCCAATTACTGGTGAACCTGGTGCTCATCCTGTGGGTACAGGTGTAGGTGCTGCAGGTGGCGCAGCGGCAGGTGCAGCCATTGGTGCTGCAGGCGGTCCAGTGGGTGTCGCTGTCGGTGGTGTAGTCGGTGCTGTTGTTGGCGGTCTGGCAGGTAAAGGTGTAGGCGAAGCTATAAATCCAACAGAAGAACAGGCTTACTGGCGTGATAATTCGATCAATACGCCATACTATTCAGATGCTCGTACCACCTATAGCGATCTGGATTATGACCGTGATTATGATACGGCCTATCGAGTTGGTTATGAAAACCGTGGCAGCTATGATGCCCATACCCGTTTTGAAGACGTAGAACCTGATTTGAGATTGAAATGGGAACAAATGAAAGGTCAATCACGTTTAAACTGGGAACAGGCTAAATTTGCAGTGCGTGATGCCTGGAATCGTGTTTCACGTTAATTTTTAATCTTCGGATTAAAATGAAGTTTCTTTGGTAAAACCCGCGATAAGTTTGTGGGTTTTACCACTTTTAGTGATATATATCACGCTTTGATGAATCGATAAATAAAAGTAGAAAAGTTAATAAATAGGACTTACGCATTGACGGATTCAAAAAAGTATTAAAATACTTTATAAAGTATCTGTGATCAGACGAATTAAAAATGCTTCTACAGCAACTTGTACATTACCCATTTATATGGGCTTTCTCATGACAGAACCGAACTCTATTAGCTGCACACAACTTGCCGAGACTTATAATATCTCGCATGATA
>NZ_JBBCWZ010000171.1:0-1034 GCF_037145695.1 Acinetobacter sp. USHLN143 | reverse complement strand
GTACTTTAGCAAGTTGTTCAAAATCCTGTCGCACAACAGGTTTAATTAGCTCATGAAATACGGTATTCTGATGTGACAAAACCTGAATCCTAGTCGTTAAAGTGTTTGTTTACACTCATATTTTAACTGTTAGGACTCAGGTTTTTTTATTTAAAGCAAACTATGGGACAGCAGTGGAGTTAACACTCTCTTTTTTAGTTACTAATAGACGAAAGGACAGCAAAACTTTCGTTGGCTGTCCTTTCTTACCCACCCCTAACCCTTAATTCATAGACCTAGTTTTCGGGACTTTCGCTTCCTATTCTGTTTTCAGAATCTAGATCTATGCCAAATGGATTTCACCATCGCGTTACAGGAGCGAACTGGCTGATCTGTAAGGCTCAAGCGGCAAAATCTAATGAATCCTACTTTGATTCTTTGTAAGGCTTTAGGCGCCTACAGCCTTGATGGTTTCTTTTAAGTTACCAAGTCGCAGGCAGTACTTCAATATCTTTTACTTGATAACCATTCATAACTAATGCATTTAATAATAAATAATCAATAGTATAGTAGTTCACTAAGTATGATTCATTTACTAAAGACTCATCTCGATAATGACGTACAAATTGGATCAACTCATTTAATCCTAACTGTTCAGTAATCTCAGCAACAAAGTTTGCATTAATATCTTGATGAGCTGGATGACTGTTATCAGGTTTAAAAGTGATTAATTTTTGAATCACACATCTAAATTTGTTATCTCCTTGCTCATGAACTGACAAGATAACCCGTGCATCTTTTCGTTTTATTCTTCCCTGATAATCTCTTTCGGGATTTATAAATTTCTCACGTAAAATCACCTTTCCTTCAACCAAAACAAACTTTATAGGAAAAGGCTCTTCAGTACCCTTTTCTTCTTCCAAATCCATTTCTTGTTGTGACTTTGAACCGTACCGGGTTTATCGGAGACTTTTTTATTTAAGTTAGGCCACCTGACCTAACGGATTAATCTTATCATAGTACATTGCTTCAAACTCAAAAGGCGATACATAACC
>NZ_JBBCWZ010000170.1:0-1040 GCF_037145695.1 Acinetobacter sp. USHLN143 | reverse complement strand
TTTATATTGTTACTTAGACAGGTAGGACATTTGATTTGTAGCGTTATTTTCATACCTCTATTTTATCAAAAGCCATATTGTTTTTTTCAGCATACTTTTTGAAACACCACCTACTATTTTACCGATAATATTTCTTTTGAAATGAAAGCCGGCATTCCACCCAAGGTTGATCTGCAAGGTAAAGGTAAAATCTATGCACCGTTCTCGGGAACAGCAACCCCTACTCTGGGCAATATTGAACTTCCTATCGATATTATACTGAAGAAAGATATCGAGATTACTGATCTGGAAGCCTATGGTCCGGCTGCCTCTGCCCGCGCCTGGACACCTGCCTTTGAATTCCAGTATCACTTTGGTAAAACCGGAGTGAATAAATTCCGGCCTTATGTCGGCTTAGGTGTGATGTATGCCTATTTCAATGAACTGGAAATTAACTCACGTACCGAGCAGGACCTGATTGCTGCAGGACATATGATTGCCAATATTAAACAAGGCAATGCTGGTGCTTCCCTTGAAGGCAAGCTAAGTGAAGCCGATCCAAAAGTAAAGCTTGAAGCATCCGATGCTTTCGCGCCTGTGGCCACGGTCGGCTTTAGCTATGACTTTAATGACACTTGGTTTGCAGTCGGTTCAGTATCTTATGCACATCTAAAAAATGACACGACAATTACGGTGACAGATGCAAATTTAGGTGAACTGATTCGCTCTAAAGCCGATATTGAAGTCAATCCGATTCTGGCCTATGCCGGGATCGGTATGCGTTTCTAAGCTCAATATCCGATTTTTAATTAAAACGGCTTCGGCCGTTTTTTTAGGCTTAATATATTAGGGCCTGTTGACATTTTCTGTTCAAAAAAATAGCGAGAAAGTAAAATTTAATCGCCAAACCAAATTTACTTCTCGCTATGCCTCGTACAATGCTGAATGATCAACACTGGTCTAAGTTACTTTCTATTTTCCGAAATTTTGATATCTATTCCAAATCTAATTTGAGAAATTTTGTCGAAGCAATACTTTATAGAATAAGAACAGGCTGCCCA
>NZ_JBBCWZ010000169.1:0-1087 GCF_037145695.1 Acinetobacter sp. USHLN143 | reverse complement strand
ATCTCATCTTAAACAAATATCTAAAGTGGAACAAGTCACATGCAAAATGTTTTACACTGATTATGCTTGCATTAATTGTAAAACAGACATGTAATCTTTCTTCTGCATCTAAAGCCTTACCCATCAAGTGCTTACCACAATCATTTTATCGACGTATACAACGCTTCTTTGCAGGTCAGTATTTCGATTATCGTCAAATTTCTCAGTTAATTTTCAATATATTTTCATTTGATAAAGTCCAATTAACTTTGGATAGAACTAATTGGAAATGGGGAAAACGAGATATCAATATCTTGATGTTAGCCATCGTCTATCGTGGAATAGCGATACCTATTGTTTGGACATTGCTCAATAAACGTGGAAATTCAGATACAAAAGAGCGTATTGCTTTGATTCAACGCTTTATCTCCATTTTTGGTAAAGATCGTATTGTGAATGTGTTTGCAGACAGAGAATTTATCGGTGAGAAATGGTTTACATGGTTAATTGAAAATGACATTAACTTCTGTATACGTGTTAAAAAAACTTTATTGTGACCAATCACTTAGCCAAGAATCATAAAATTAGTGATTTATTTCGTCATCTTCAAGTTGGTCAAACTGAATGTCGTAAACGACGTATTTGGGTTGGTCGAGTGAAACTGTATATTAGTGCGCTACGATTAGAAGATGGAGAACTTTTACTTGTTGTTTCTCCTATGTTTAATGCTTCTGCTATTCGTGATTATGCATTACGCTGGGAAATCGAAACGTTATTTAGTTGTCTCAAAGGACGTGGATTCAATCTTGAAAATACTCGTTTAACAGACCCTAGACGAGTCAAAAAATTGATAGCAGTGCTAGCTATCGGTTTCTGTTGGTGCTATTTAACAGGTGAATGGCAACATGATCGGAAAAAAGCGATAAAAATAAAGAAGCATGGACGACTTTCAGTAAGTTTATTTCGCTACGGTTTGGACTATGTTCAAATGGCTATTCTACGTTTGATTGGTTTTGGAAAAAAAGAAGAATTTAAGAAAGTGCTAGCAATTTTAAGAAAGAAAAAGCCTGATAGGACAAGGGTCCTATGAAATTTGTCGTGTACAGAG
>NZ_JBBCWZ010000168.1:0-1110 GCF_037145695.1 Acinetobacter sp. USHLN143 | reverse complement strand
AGCAGATATTTCTGATACTTGCCATTTCAAGCCAATTTCTGCTTTTGAGTGGGGTAAAGTAATTTGAACCGTTAACATGTCAGTAGGAGTAGGATCTAATGGTGCAGAGCAAGATAAAGCAATAAATGCAGGTTTATTCGGTAGTGGTGAGCGATCATTTCTCTAGCTTACCATCAATTAAGCGAATCCAGTTGGATAGGGGATTTGTATTCAATCCATGTTGCAAAGCGACTGAAGCAATTGAAACGTCCGGTGCTTTACAAGCCTGAACGATCTGCTGTTTAAATTCAGCACTGCATGTTCTTCGTTTTTTCTCAAGAGATGTGATGGATGTCTAGGGTGTGTTGACACTTTTAGCTTAAAAAAATAGCGAAGTAGTAAAATCAAATCGCCAAACCCAATTTTACTATTCGCTATGCCTCGTACCATGCTGACACATCAACACTGGCAAAAGTTGAAAACTATTTTGCGTAATTTATCCATTCACCACAACTCAAATTTACGCAATTTTATTGAAGCTATTCTCTATAGAATTAGAACAGGCTGTCCGTGGCGAGATATTCCTTCCTGTTTTGGTCATTCAAACTCTATTTTCAAACGTTTTAATCGTTGGTCAAGCAGCGGTAAGTTACTTAGATTGTTCAAATTACTAGCCTCATGCCCCGATATGGAGTGGATTTTTATTGATGGCTCTCATGTACGTGCTCATCAACATTCTGCCGGCATAGCGAATCAATCTATTTCTAAAAGTGTAGGAGGAAATTCCTCAAAAATACATTTGATTCTTGATGCATATGGCAATCCTATTGATTTCATGATTACCGATGGAACCACACATGATGTTAAAGTTGCACCTGATTTAATATCAACATTAGATTTAAAAGAGACAAAAGTGTTATGCGCAGATAAAGGCTATGATTCAGAACCACTGCGTGAACAGATCAGGAAAACAGGAACTAAAGCGAATATACCAAAGAAAACGAATAGCCAATCGAACAATGTAAGCGTCCGCTGAACACACCTTATGAATTCATCCTATAAGCCTTAATTTAGTCCCCACTTAAAAACAAGTGGGGACTAAAATTTATGACTACAAATCACCAGACATCC
>NZ_JBBCWZ010000167.1:0-1161 GCF_037145695.1 Acinetobacter sp. USHLN143 | reverse complement strand
TGCTGAAAAGGTTACCGACACATAAAGTGAGCCAAATAGAAGAATTGCTGCCGCACCGCTGGAAACCCGACCAAAATTAAAAAATAGCTATGGGGTTCAGCGCACGCTTACATTTCGTATAAGGTGTATTATGTTATTTTTAGGAATTCTTTAGAGTTATCTTTCAAGTAACTGACCTATTTCTAACCTGGTATAGCCACGTTCTTTAAAGATCAAAATAATTGCTTTTTTATAGTCTTCAGAAGTAGAACTCTTATATTTAGTTATCAGTTGATTCTCAGAATTCAGCTCAAGATCATTTTTGATGGTCAATCCTTCACTAGAGATCTTGTTAAAGATATTTAGGTTAAACATACAGGCACTCGTCATCCGTATTATAGCGGCCCGACTATAACGAATACCTGTCTTAGCTACGCTAGACACCCTTGGCCGCAAGGATTACAAATTAAGAAAAATTCCGCAAGTTTTTGTCTATTGAAAGAATAAATAATCTCCTAACTGTTCTCTATTTAACATGATGGTTGTTATGCGAAATTCCTAGCATATTCATCTTTTGTCTTATATCTTTATTTTTACCAATAGGTAAAATATATTCATAACCTACATCGAAAAGTAGGTAATTAAGAAAAAAATTACAGCGTTTTATAAGCCTTATAGTAACGGGAGAGACTATAGGGCTTTTTATTTATCTTAATATTCATATATCTATGATGAAACCATAATGCTCGGCGATATAAAAAACTGGCTTGAGAATAGATCGGTCTTTTATGATATTTGCTAAAATGCTCTTTTAAAATATAAAAAACTAAGCGTGTGTAGCACTGGGTCTAGGTGTTCTTTGGGCTTAGTTATTAGCGTTATTTAAATAAGTATAAGTCAATTTTTACCTAATGGATTTGCTTTTCAACTAGTTCTAATTTCTTTAATGCTTGCCCTTTTTTATGATCATTATTAATCTTTACAACTAGAGCTAAAATAAAAACCATCACTATAAAAACAAGGAAAATTAAATGCTTTTTCATCATTAATCCCTTCTTTTGATCTTTAAGGATGCCTTGTTCCTTTGTAAATAGATATGACATAAGGGAAGCACTGATACAAGCCTTTTTAAATGACTTTAGCAACTCGATAAACAGTTGCAACTCCACAATTCACTGCTTT
>NZ_JBBCWZ010000166.1:0-1278 GCF_037145695.1 Acinetobacter sp. USHLN143 | reverse complement strand
GAAAATAGTGTAGTGGTTATGGATAATGCAGCATTTCATAAAAGAGCAGATATTCTGGAGTTATTGGAACAACAAGGGCATAAAATTCTTTGGCTTCCTGCATACAGCCCTCATTTAAATCCTATAGAACAGATGTGGGCATGGGTTAAACGTAAGCGTAAAGAATGGTTGATCGACTCAGTCGATGAGTTATTTGTATTAGTTCAGACTTGATCGGACATTCTTCTTGAAAAAGAGAAAGTTACCCGTTTTGATAAAGGTGTCGAAATCTTAATCAAACAAAGGTAACTTTCTTATGTTGCATACTAACAATCAAATTATCAAACACAAAGTAGGCTTACTCAATTTAGCCGAAGAACTTCAGAACGTTTCTAGAGCATGCAAAGTGATGGGTGTCTCTAGAGATACTTTCTATCGCTATCAGGAGTTAGTACAGTCTGGTGACATTGATGCATTGATCAATAAGTCCCGTCGAGTGCCTAATCTAAAAAACCGTGTAGATGATGCTACAGAGCTAGCGGTCATTGATTTCGCAATTCAATATCCAGCTTATGGTCAGCATCGTACCAGTAACGAATTGCGCAAGAAGGGTGTATTTGTTTCAGGGAGTGGTGTTCGCTCTATTTGGCTCCGCCATGATTTGGAGAACTTTAAGAAGCGTTTAAAAGCTCTCGAAGCTAAAGTGGCGCAGGATGGTATCGAACTAAATGATCATCAGATTGCTGCACTTGAGCGTAAGCATGAAGATGATGTGGCATGTGGTGAAATAGAAACAGCTCATCCAGGCTATTTAGGTGCGCAAGATACCTTTTATGTCGGGAATCTCAAGGGTGTTGGACGGATCTACCAGCAAACATTTATCGATACTTATAGCAAGGTCGTTCATTGCAAGCTCTATACAACCAAAACACCAATTACAGCGGCTGATTTACTCAATGATCGTGTATTACCTTTCTATCAATCCCAGGATTTACCAATGCTTCGCATTCTTACAGACAGAGGAACCGAGTATTGCGGGAAGGTGGAACAACATGACTATGAGTTGTATCTAGCCCTCAATGACATTGATCACACGAAGACAAAAGCAGCTTCACCACAAACGAATGGGATCTGTGAACGCTTCCATAAAACAATACTGCAGGAGTTTTATCAAATTACATTTAGGAAAAAGGGCAGAGTAAAACTTGAAGTGCGACATAAACCACCTAATTAATTTAAAGGGTTTATGGAGTATATAAAATTGTCATACCATCATCTTAACTTTGAAGATCGTACTGC
>NZ_JBBCWZ010000165.1:0-1346 GCF_037145695.1 Acinetobacter sp. USHLN143 | reverse complement strand
TTCTTCTTGGTCTACGTGTCATAAAATACTCCATATATTGATGTTTATAACATCATTTGGGGAGCAAAATATCACTTATAAGTGTTGTTCAAATTTCCTGATCCACCTCTGTTTGTCGTGAGCTGAACGGCCCGTATTTGCAGCGTTTCAGCATCTATACCAATGTGAAGTTTACGCCATTGGCGACGATATTCAGGCTGATGTTTCTTACGTTTCCATTCACCTTCACCTAAAAACTTCAAGCCAGTAGAGTCGACGAGTAGGTGGAGACCATCACGACTTTTCTGATAGCTTATCGCAATATCAATATGCTTTTGTCTTCTACAAATAGTCGAATAATCTGGCGCTGTCCAATCTAATCTACAAAGTTTAATGAGGCTCTGAACAAAGCCAGTGACCATGCGTAAAGTGAGTCTAAATAGAGATTTGATCATCAAACAGCATTGAATCGCTATGTCGGAGTAGGTTTGACTTCGACCTTGTTTGCCTTGAGGTTCTGCATACCATTGTGTTTTTGGATCGAACCAAATGGCAATATTCCCACGATTAATGAGAGCTCGGTTATATGCGGGCCAATTGGTTGTGCGGTAGATTTTGTATGTAGGCTTCTTCATTTGGAAATTATATTGCCGAAGGAGTCCTTAAGAACAGCTTTGTGCAACAAAGCCTCAAGAAACTAATATCTCAGAAATAGTTTTTTCTGGAGATGGCTTATGGCTATATAACGGAAAGCCTACTAATACTAGGGTTAGTGGTATATGGTTCTTTGAAAATGTGGATTGTTATTCACTTGAGCGCTTAGAAAGTAATTTATTTTTAAATCCTTGGGCTCGGTTTCAGCTACATAATTCTCTTAATTAATTTACACAGAAAATTATAGACAATGATCAATTTCGAACTTTAATTGGGACAGTTAACCCTAGAGATCTTTTTGTAAAACACAAATAAATTTTATAGTTATATTAAAGCCCAATCATAGCCGATTGGGTTTTTTTAATGCTTTATCACATTACACACTTAATTATTAAGCTATTCGCCAAAGTATTATGTATTTCATCTAAACTCTAGAGCAGATAGGTATCTAAGCGGTTATTAATACATTTTCCATATCGTGAACATGTAATCTTAATAATTTTAGTATCTTCCAAAAAATCTATCGTACATAAACTTCTCATAATGACATACGTTGTGTCGTTTTTATTCCATAATGACACAGGTTGTGTCACAAGATAATGTCGGCGAATTCAAACATGAGGTGCGACAGTTTGAAAAGTCTTATGATAATCAACAAGCTGAGCAAATTTCTCTAATGGTGTAAGCCAATCTAACGCTTTTCTAGGACGAGT
>NZ_JBBCWZ010000164.1:0-1357 GCF_037145695.1 Acinetobacter sp. USHLN143 | reverse complement strand
AATGCAGTACGATCTTCAAAGTTAAGATGATGGTATGACAATTTTATATACTCCATAAACCCTTTAAATTAATTAGGTGGTTTATGTCGCACTTCAAGTTTTACTCTGCCAAGTTACTCGTTTTTTAGGAGCTGGAAATCCTTCAGAAAGTGGGTCCCACTTATTATATTACTTTAGACAAATTAACGATCTTGATGTTAAATATTTTTGTGACTATTATGCTATCTTTCAGGAAGATCAAAGTGGAAACATAATCCTTAAAGATCCTACTCTTAAGCGAGTTGTGTTTTTTGATGATTTAGTGGGAACGGGGCGTCAATTAAACACATTTATCAAAGAAAGAATAAAAAAAATAAGAGCTAGTCTTCCCGATCTAGAGATACAATTTATATCTTTATTTGCAACTTATAATGCATCTAAGAAAATAAATCATGCCGAATCCTTTAATGGGAAAGCAAAAACATTATTTATTCTAGATGAAACTTATAAGGCTTTTGGAAGAAAGTCTAGATATTTTGCTAATCGTGAGTTTCCTTCTCGATCTAAGATTAAAACATTTAGCCGAAAATATTCACAATTATTAGGTTGCGGAATCCGAGATGTGCATGGTTTTGGATATTCGCAATTAATGTTAGGTTTTTCATATAATACGCCTGACAATACTATACCAATTTTTTGGAAAACAGGGCCTCATTTCACTCCAATTTTTAAAAGATACAGTAAGCAAGGATCAGGGCTATGAAAAGAACTTTAAGTGACTATAGCTCCTTACGAGCCGCAGAATATAATGATAGCCAAATTAATGCTGCGTGGTTAGATACTCGACAACAATCTTTTAGAGAAAAGCTATCATTAAGTGCTTTAGGATCCCGATATTTACTAGGGGCGAAAGGGACTGGAAAGACCCACCTGTTAAGATATTTCTCATTAAAAGTAGCCTTGAAAAGAAATTCTTATGATTTAAAGAGTAGCCTGAATGAATTAGGTGCAATAAGTATTTATTTAAGATTGCCAAATGATCTAAGTAAGTTTGACCATCTTGGTCGAGATCAAGGTAAAATTATCTTTAAAGTTTATTTTGAGCTTCTAATACTTCGTTCAACTTTTGATTTGATAGATAATATCTGTTCTGAAAGTAATATAAATGATTCTGCAGTATGTGAGGTTGCAGAAAAATATTTTAATAAAAAATTTGAGAATGTTAGTTATATTCTTGAATATATTAACAATCAGACTAATAAAATTGGGTGGTGTATCAAAAAGTATGCTAAAAAAAAGCAGGTTGAATTTTGATAAAATAGAGAAATGCAAATAACTCTAGAAATCAAATGTCCAACCTGCCTCAGTGACAGTATAA
>NZ_JBBCWZ010000163.1:0-1374 GCF_037145695.1 Acinetobacter sp. USHLN143 | reverse complement strand
GGCATAGGTATCTACACATCTATGAGATACCTAATGCCATTGTGGCTATCTCATTGAGTTCATCTATTGAATATTCCGAGAGCAGTTGAAGAGTGTTCAGTAAAATCGAAAGCCCTGCCAATAAGGCAGGTGCACTTTCCAACCTACCTCTTTTCTGCTGCCGACCTGAAAGACGGGTGAGAAATACACGAATTTTCTGATGGTGTTCATCTTCAGAACGCTGGATTCGCCAAGTTAAAACACAAGCCATACAGCTAATCAGTAACCGCCTTAAAATGGCTTCAGGTCTGGTCTGAAGCCATGCTTCAATATCATGACCTGCCTGCTTGAGCAGCTTGAAATAGCATTCAATTGTCCAGCGCCAGTAATACCAGGTCGTCATCTCTACCGTAGTAATCTCTGATGGAACATTGCTGATTAGTGACCATCTTGCGACGGTCTTATCCTGATCATCTTTCACTACGGCAACAATTAATCTGGCTTCAATCGCACTCCCTGGCTGGGGAGCAACCCGTTGGCCTGAATCGTCATTTCTCTTCGGTTTTGCTGCACGTGTTATCCGGATAGCAGTTTCTCCCACATGCAACATATGCCGGTTTCCTTTATAGGCAATCGGCTGGACCTGCTGCGTTTCTACTCGTTCTGCGGCTTCTGCAACTTTGCATGTTTTGCCCTGATGCTCAATTCGATGGCCTTCTTTCGCCCGAATCAGCCATTTAAAACCCTGGCTGCTCATTTCCCTTAGGTGGGCAATGGAGTCACCTTCACGATCAATGATATGAACACATGTTTTCTCAATGGGATATTGTTCAATCACTTTGATTTGTTCGGTAAGTGAATCTAGATGAGATTTGCGCCCAGCAGAGTGTTGACTGAATGTGGAATAGCAGCCTGAGGCATCTGATAGTGTCTGCGCCAGTGGCGCAATAGGTAGTCCCGAGGCTGCATCAACCAGCAGACTGCTTTGCAATTCATAGCCTGAATCATATTGATGGGTTCTTTGCAGGCGCTGAATTTTATGATGGTGTTTCACATACTGTAGCTGAGACCAGTCATGAACAATCAATGCATATTGATGCGGTGATGCCTTGATCTGTTCACATGCAAGATGTTCAATTGGCTGGTTTAACTGACTAAAAGAGATTTTGTCATTATTCAGGAATCGCCAGACCGCTTGTGTGGTTGCGAAACTCGACTTTTGGGCAGAAGCCAGGTCTTTGATTGCCGGAGCAAGTGAAGCAAGAGGGTTCATATTGAGCTTTACAAGGCTGTTATAGCGCTTGACAAGACGCTGATCCAGGCCAGAGATGTTAAATTGAAGAGCATGCTCTTCAATTTAACGCAAAGTTCAGGAATTGTGTAGATACCTATGCC
>NZ_JBBCWZ010000162.1:0-1406 GCF_037145695.1 Acinetobacter sp. USHLN143 | reverse complement strand
CGTTTAATTGGTTTTGGGAAAAAAGAAGAGTTTAAGGAAATTTTGGCAATTTTAAGAAGGCAGAACCCTGATAGGATAAGGGTTCTGTGAAATTTGTCGTGTACAGAGAAATATCAATATATTTTAGCAATCAAAGATGCCCAAGCTATTGGGATTGTTGGCGGGATACAAAATTCAGCTCATGATTTTAACTTAGTGGCGATGTGGGTAAATCCTAAATTTCGTGGAAAGGGAATTGCAGATATTTTGATCTCTACTATTAAGGAGCTAGCGATTTCTAAAGGGCACAATAGGATTGTATTAAGTGTATCACCTGGAAACTCTAGAGCTGTTGATGTTTATTCTAGACATGGTTTTGTTTTTATATCTGAGTGGGAGGTTTTACCACTTAGTTCTGGTGAAAAAAATCAAAAAATGGAATGTTCCGCATTATTTTAATTTGCATTAGGAACTGGTCAAAAATCAAAATGTGCCAGATTATATTCTACTATTTAGTAGGTGAATATGTTGAGTACTATTAAATTAATTTTGGAAGTATAATTAATGAAGTCATTAATTAAAAATTCAACTAACTTTTTTCCTCTTTCATTTGAACAAGAGCAATTTCTGTCCAAGGAGGAGGTCAAATGTGTTAATGAATTTAATAATATATCTGCGATGACTCGACTAATTGGGCAAGTTCAAATACCAGAGATGCTAGCTGCCTTGAATGAAATTGTGCGTCGTCATGAGATATTTCGTACCACATTTAATATATCTGACCAGTTTTTAGTACAAACCATTGCAGCACAATTTGAAATAGAATTACCTGTTGTTGATTTCATGGAATTTTCATTGGATGAGAGAGATGTACAAGTTCAACAGTACATTAAGAATGAAGTTCATAGTCAATTTAATCTATCCTCAGGTCCACTGTTCCGTGTATTTTTACTAAAGTTGGCATCAGAAGAATATATATTATTGTTTATAGTGCATCATATTATTTTTGATATTTCTTCTTTTGAAGTCTTAAATAAAGAATTGAGTACATTATATACAGCGTATGTTCAAAATATTCCTTCACCTTTATCTGAGTTGAGTATTCAATATGCCGACTATGCTCAATGGCAGCATCAACATTTAAATGAGATGGAATTAAAGCGGCAAAGTGCTTATTGGAGTAAAAATCTAGAAGGATGTTCTGCACTACTAAATTTACCATTAGATAGACAGCGACCAGCAATCCAATGTTTTAATGGGGCTAGTTATAGATTTGATATACATGAAACCATTGTAACAAGCTTAAAGGAGACATGTTGAACCGTACCGGGTTTGTCGGAGACTTTTTTATTTAAGTTAGGCCACCTGACCTAACGGGTTAATCTTATCATAGTACATTGCTTCAAACTCAAAAGGCGATACATAAC
>NZ_JBBCWZ010000161.1:0-1421 GCF_037145695.1 Acinetobacter sp. USHLN143 | reverse complement strand
ATTTTTTTAATGGGTATAATTATGAGTGGTTGTGGATGTAGTAAAGAAACACCATGCGAAGATAAGAAATCTCAACAAGAAAATCATCCATCAATTGCAGAAGCAAACAATTCAAAGAATTGTGATAATACGCTTAGCTGTTGTGGTGAAGAGGAAGAAAAAAAATCTTCATCTCCTTGCTGTAACACTTCAAACAGTTGTGAAGATACCGCTCAATCCTGTTATGGTTCTGATCCCAAAGAAAATTTAAGCACTGAAGACGTTTTAAAAGATTCGCACTACATGAGTGAATACTTAGTTCCCAAAATGGATTGTTCTGCGGAAGAACAGATGGTTCGTATGGCGCTATCTTCAATTGATGGTGTTCAAAAACTCATCTTTGATTTACCTAACCGTTCTTTAAAGGTTCTACATAATCAAAAAGATGAAAATATAACCACCAAACTTGAAGCTTTGGGTTTTGGTGCAAAGCTTGTGAAGACTGAAACTTATATAAGCAATCAACAGGCTAAGCAAACAAGTACCTACACCATTCCTAAAATGGATTGCTCTGCTGAAGAGCAAATGGTCCGTATGGCTCTTGCAGATATTGAAGCAGTTAAAGGTCTTACTTTTGATCTTCCCAATCGAAAACTGAAAGTCTTCCATAATGAAGGGATTCAGCAAATTACGGCTAAACTCGAAGGACTGGGTTTTGGGGCGAAACTTGATGAAACACAGCTTTCTTCAGGCGATATACCTAATGAACCTGATCCTGTGAGACAAGCTAAAGTACTTAAACTGTTATTAGGTATTAATGCTCTACTTTTCTTTATAGAATTCATCAGCGGTATTATTGCTGCGTCTACAGGATTGATTGCTGATTCTCTAGATATGTTTGCCGATGCAGCCGTTTATGGTATTGCGCTATATGCCGTCGGAAAAGCTGCGAAATATCAAATAAAAGCAGCCCATTTCGCAGGTTGGATTCAGTTATTACTTGCTGTTATCGTGATTGTTGATGTCATTAGACGATTCATGTTTGGAAGCGAGCCAGAATCAACGCTCATGATTGTTATTGGCCTGCTCGCACTTATAGCTAACGTGACATGCTTATATCTTATTTCTGGTCATCGAGAAGATGGCGCACATATGAAAGCCAGTTGGATTTTCTCGGCGAATGACGTTGTCGTAAATATGGGCGTTATATTTGCCGGTGTACTCGTGGCGTGGACGGGATCAGCTTATCCAGACTTAATCATTGGCATACTGGTTTCTTTATTCGTACTTAATGGTGCCCGAAAAATTTTGGCTTTGAAGTAAGAGTATCGGGCACTGTTGCAAATAACCACGAATGGTAAGCTGAAGACTGTTTTAGCTAAAGGTGCAGCATATGAATCCTTTCCATGGTCGGCATTTTCAGGGCGAAATCATTCTTTGGG
>NZ_JBBCWZ010000159.1:0-1587 GCF_037145695.1 Acinetobacter sp. USHLN143 | reverse complement strand
GAGGTATGTGTTGCCTGAGAGGAGGGTTAGAAGTTGCCCACGAGTTGTGAAAGGAAAACCACAGAAATACCCAAGAAAATGCCAGTCAATTTCTTAACTGACTGGCATTACGGCAATACGGGGCTTTTTTGACATCTCAAATTATTGTTTATCCCCGATAATGGTAGACCACAGCAGGTCATCAATTTCACTGCCATTGAAATAAACAGTAACCTTCAATGATTCAGGCTGGTTCTGTTTGACTTCAATCACCTGATCATAACTGTCATCAATTCTAAGCACACCCTCTTTTGGTAAATGCTTATAGTTATTTAATACGGTTTCATCCATTTTGAATGGTGTCGTAGTATTGAACTTAAAACTGTAACGATAATCTGCCAGGTCAGGCTGACCGATAATCGTGCCACGACTGGTTAAGGTACGAATCCCATTGCTACCACTGCCATAATCATCCACCAAGCTGTAATTATAATTACGCACTTGCAGGTATTCTTTGCTCTTTGTATCAAACGCGATTCCAGAAGTACCCGCCTGACCGGTCTCGGCTATACGCTGGAATTCCAACTGATCGATTTGATAAGACTCGGATTCACCCATTTCATTTTTAGTTTTACGATGCACAATCGTGCCAGAAATCAGGTAGTCGTCCTTGAGATTAAAATCTACATTTGAGCCATAACGGACATTGCTAAAGCTTAAAGTCGTCGTATCACCGTTCATCGTCTGAGTAATGGTTGAGCCTTTACGATAAGTCTTGTCCAGAATAACACAGCTATCTTTATCCGTTTTTAATTTCAGGGTTTTGACCGAACCAGTGGTATTGACTTCCGAACAGATCAGATTTGGATATTTAATACTATTGATGCCCAGATTATAAATTTTGATGATACGTGCAGTACGCCCATAAGGATAATGTGCAAATACTTCACCAATCATGTGACCCAGAGCGACGTTATAGTCGGTATCATTACTGGTATTGCCTGAAATTTTATCGCGAATTTTATCTACAATGTCCTGATCTTCAAGCAGGACAAATTCCTCTGAAAGCTCAGAGGAAATACTTTCCTTCGGAACATTTGGAGGTGTAGTGACAGTAGGACTGTCTGAGCTACTTCCCCCACCACTACAGGCACTCATTAAACCCGAGACAAGAGCGAGTCCAAAGATAGAAATCTGCTTTTTTATAAAATTTATTCCCTAAAATTTCTTTGCATTTTTATTTGGTGATCACTAAAGATTGGCCATCTCGAAACTGAATAGCTCAAATGCTATTTCTGCCGGTAATGTTTTTTCTTGGCAGCCAGCTTTATCCTTCGATAGCGCTTTATCTTTAAACAAAGAATTTTTTGGTTCTGTAATTTTAATGTATATTTCAAACAACAATTATCATAAGAAATGAAGTGCTTATTTGAATCTTGTTCCTTACCAGAGTCACTTTTCAACACACTTAAAGCGCATTTAATTAGATGGATTAACGTAAGCGTCCGCTGAACCCCATGCCTATTTTTTAATTCGGTTCAGGTTTCCAGCAGTGTGGCAGTAACTCTTCAATCTGGGTCACTTTATGTGTCGGCAGCCTTTTCAGCA
>NZ_JBBCWZ010000158.1:0-1687 GCF_037145695.1 Acinetobacter sp. USHLN143 | reverse complement strand
CATGTGGGCATGGGTTAAACGTAAGCGTAAAGAATGGTTGATCGACTCAGTCGATGAGTTATTTCGAGTTTTTTTCGAATCTTGTATGAATAATAAAGTAGTTTGACTATAATTGCTTTTTCGCATCTGTGACACTGCTATAAGCTTTGAGATACACCTCTTCATATTTAACGCTCCGCCATAATCGTTCAACCATCACATTATCTACCCATCGACCTTTACCATCCATACTGATTTGAATGCCATTTGATTTCAATACATCAATAAATGCATCACTGGTGAACTGACTGCCTTGGTCTGTATTCAATATTTCAGGTGATCCATATTTTTCAATCGCTTCATTTAAAACCGAAATACAAAAATCCACCTCCATACTAATCGATACCCTATGCGCAAGTACCTTGCGGCTATGCCAATCAATCACAGCACATAAATAAACAAAGCCTTTTGCCATAGGAATATACGTTATATCCGTAGACCACACTTGATTACTGCGCAGAATAGCCAACCCTTTGAGCAGATATGGATATTTACGGTGAGCTTGATTAGCCTGGCTTAAATTTGGTTTGCAATATAACGCCTGAATACCCATTTTCTTCATTAAAGTACGTGTATGACGTCGTCCTATATGATGCCCTTGACGATTCAACAAATCACGCATCATACGACTGCCTGCAAAAGGATATTGCATATGTAATTCATCAATACATCGCATCAGCTTCAGATCTGATGAGCTAACAGGTTTTGGGCGATAATAATAACAACCACGGGAGACTTTCAGCAGCTTAGCTTGCTTAGATACTGAAATCTGAAGTGAGTCGTCGATTAACTTTTGTGGTTGAAGCGGCCCAGTTTCTTCAACACACCTTCTAAAAAATCAATTTCTAATGCCTGCTCACCGATTTTTGCATGTAACTTTTTAAGATCAATGGGGGGTTCTGATGGAGCTTTTGATTGATCGAAAGCTTGCGAGGAAGCTGAGATCAATTGATTTTTCCAGTCAATAATTTGGTTTTGATGAACATCAAATTCAGCACTCAATTCAGCAAGTGTTTTTTCTGCTTTAATCGCAGCAAGTGCTACCTTAGCTTTAAAATCATTTGAATGATTTCTTCTTGGTCTACGTGCCATAAAATACTCCATATATTGATGTTTATAACATCATTTGAGGAGCAGAATATCACTTATAGGAGTTGTTCAAATTTACGGATCCATCTCTAAAGCTTAACATTGGAAACTAAGCCGTGTTTCAAAACCTGTAATTTAATACAAAGGCTCAGTATTTGGTGACGTAATTCTTGTATTGCGTTTCAAAAGACATACCTGAAAGTGGTGATTATACATTTGAGATTCTATTTAAAATTTAAATTTAATCGGTCTTTACTATTAATATAGTTGAATATTCACGTAATATTGTTTTGTTTGAAAATTATTTTGAACTATTTCACAAATATTTGGTGAAATATGTAACAGTCTATATTATTTTTAATATGGTTAAGTTGACAAAAATAACTAATGATGCGAAAAGGTTTTTTTAGTTAACAGATGTTCACACATGCCTAGAATTGTTTCTGTACCACTTAGTTTAGAACAGCGAGAACGACTCATTTTTCTGGTCAAGCATGCAAAACATTGGCGTGAAAGGCAACGTGCCCAAACTATTCTCTGGCTTTCCGAAGGTAAAAGT
>NZ_JBBCWZ010000157.1:0-1726 GCF_037145695.1 Acinetobacter sp. USHLN143 | reverse complement strand
TTTGTTTCCCATCTACTTTGATGCCATTTTTCTTTATACTGTCACTGAGGCAGGTTGGACATTTGATTTCTAGAGTTATTCGCATTTCTCTATTTTATCAAAATTCAACCTACTTTGTTTCAGCATACTTTTTGAAACACCACCAAATTTTGAAGGACGCCAGCTTTAAACCGCAGCTTTCATTTTTTGTCTACATACAGCAGTCCAAGACGTTACCCAGTGTCACGTTACGGAACCGCACTCAGTGCGCTTGCCGGATTCAACAGTCTGGAGATCTTAGTATATTGCCCTATAAAGCTCATTTTATTAAAGATAATCTTTAATAGTCAAAGGCATTCAAATGTATAGATAGGGACTGTGTCAGGAAATGTGCTAGTAGAGGTGGGCAATAATGTCTAGAATCAAGGTACGTAATTTTCTCAGTCGACTATTACGAATAGCCGCCGATTTTGTAGATGCCTTTTAATTAGATTAGACTGTCACCACTCTCCTAGACAAATTTAGTCTATTCTTTTTGCATAAATGAGAACATTATGAGTGGACAACGATATTCTCTCAGAATCACGTATCAATCATGCTGCTAAACATTCTCATTAAAACAAGGGAATGCATCTTTTTACTGATCTGTACCTTGTTTTCAATTTTCCTCTGTTCTTTAATTTAGTACTATCTTTATCACTTATGAGCACTCACTGGATTCACTGAATGAAGTATATGGAAATCAGAGATTTGATTGAGGCTGAATTGAAAAATTACAGTTCTAATCAAATAATTCCATCCGAACGGTACTTGGCATTAAAGTTTGACTGTTCAAGGGAAACAGTGCGTAAGGCCTATGAACAGCTTCGTGCCGAAGATAAAATTTTCAAACGGCAAAATCTCGGCTGGTTCGTGAGTAATAAAAAAATTCAATATTATCCAAACTCAATTGAAAATTTTCGTTCTTATATGAAGGCACAGGGTTTTAATGCCAGAACTGAACTGATCTCGACCAGACAGCTGCAGCGATTGGATCACAGTAATCTTTTTAGCGAAGAAAATCGTAAATTGGGCTTTATTGAAATTATCCGTTTACGTTATGCTGATGATGTACCAGTACTTCTAGAATATAATTATTTACCTGTTGCGCTGTTTCCAGATGTGCTGAATTATAATGTGATTACTTCGGTCCAAGATGTCATTAAAAATCACTTTCATTATAATTACACGAGTAGTCAGTTAAAAATTAAAAATACCGGTGTGTCTCATTTTGAGAGCCAGCACTTAGGTATTCCTTTAAGTCAAACCGCCACTTATATTGAACGTATTTCAAAATCAGATGATCTAGTGATTGAATATGACATCGAAATCTGGTCACAGGACAAAATTGAAATGACCTTAGATATTCAAGCATAAGCTTATATTTATATCCTGCCCATTCAAATCCTAAGAAGTTAAATGGTTTTAGGAATTTTTTTATTTTCTTAGATTAGACCTCCTTCATAAATCATTCTTACTCAGTTGCAAATTATAAATTCCAGCAACTAGATTGAATCTCAAAAGGGGGGGCTTTTAGCTCTATTGCGATAACGTTCTGAAAGCATTTTGAAAGTTTTTAGACTGCCAAATACATACTTAACCTGAGTTCGATGAAATATTTTAGCTTTTTAGCAAGTTTTGGAAAGTTGGCTTATTTGGATTTAAGCAATAAGCCACTATAGCAGCCATAATATTCACCATAAAGTTA
>NZ_JBBCWZ010000156.1:0-1752 GCF_037145695.1 Acinetobacter sp. USHLN143 | reverse complement strand
ATTCAAAAGGGTTTGGGTTTTAAGACACCAAATCAAATGGCCGAAGACTTTTATAAGTTGGCTGCCTAGAATCTCCCAAGGGAAAGTCTCCTGATAATTCAGCGTATATCATTAACTTTTTAAATCTAAAAAACAGGAATTTCATTTATGTCTAAACACTATGATTATATTGCGATTGGCGGAGGCAGTGGCGGTATTGCATCAGTCAATCGTGCTGCCATGTATGGTAAGAAATGTGCACTGATAGAAATGGGTGATATTGGTGGAACCTGTGTCAACGTAGGATGTGTTCCTAAAAAAGTGATGTGGTATTCAGCTCAAATTGCCGATGCGATTCATAAATATGGTCCTGACTATGGCTTTAATACAGAATTGAAATCCTTTAACTGGAAGAAATTAGTTGAAAACAGACAAGCCTATATCAGCCGAATACATACATCGTATGACACAGGACTAGCTAAAAATAATGTTGATGTCATTCGAGGTTTTGCAAAATTTTTAGATGCTCAAACAATTGAAGTAAATGGTGAAACGTACACAGCTGACCATATTTTAATTGCTACGGGGACTCAAGCATTCAAACCTGAAATTGAAGGTGCTGAATATGGTATTGATTCCAATGGTTTCTTCGGATTAGAACACTTACCGAAGCGGACTGCTATTGTTGGTTCTGGCTATATTGCTGTGGAATTGGCAGGTGTTCTTAATGCATTGGGTTCGAATGTACAATTATTTATTCGTAAACATCAGCCTTTGCGTGGATTAGATCATTTCCTTGGTAAAACACTATTAGAGAATATGCGCAGTGAAAATATTAACGTGCATACTCATAGTCAGATTAACAAAGTGACTAAAGTTCAAGATAACTCACTTGTATTACACCTAGAAGATGGTACAGAACATAGTGTAGATTGCTTGATTTGGGCAATTGGTAGAAAACCTGCAACTGAAGCGATCAATCTTAATAAGACTCAAGTTCAATTGAACGAGAATCGCTTTATTCATGTTGATGCATATCAAAATACAACACAGTCTGGCATTTATGCAGTGGGTGATATTACAGGTAAAGTCGAGTTAACACCTGTTGCTGTGGCAGCGGGTCGAAGACTGTCTGAACGTTTATTTAACAATAAGCCAAATGAACATTTAGATTATGAAAATATTCCGACTGTGGTGTTTAGTCACCCACCTATTGGAACAGTTGGATTAACCGAAGATCAAGCCATAGAAAAATTTGGTAAAGATGCCATCAAAATTTATAGTTCTTCCTTTACATCCATGTATACAGCGATAACAGAACATCGACAACTCACAAAAATGAAATTAATTTGTGTAGGAACTGATGAGAAAGTGGTCGGAATTCATGGTATTGGATACGGTATGGATGAAATTCTGCAAGGCTTTGCTGTTGCTTTAAAAATGGGAGCAACTAAAAAAGACTTCGATAACACTTTAGCAATTCATCCGACTTCTGCTGAAGAATTCGTCACAATGCGTTAATCATTGATCATCTAAAAGAGCATTTATTTATATATTTGCTCTTATTTTTATATTCTATATCCAAATTATGAACTTTCAACAACTTAGAATTATTAGAGAACTCACTCAACATAATCTCAATTTATCACAAACAGCACATGCTCGGCTTTGTTGCACAAAGATTTGAAATGCAAAGCGCCCCTAATTGAGCCAAATTTAAGGCGTAACTTGGGTAAGTGGTCGACCTAATTCCGTAAATCTGTTAAGGACTGC
>NZ_JBBCWZ010000155.1:0-1814 GCF_037145695.1 Acinetobacter sp. USHLN143 | reverse complement strand
TGATGTGACAAAACCTGAATCCTGGTCGTTAAAGTGTTTGTTTGCACTCATATTTTAACTGTTAGGACTCAGGTTTTTTTATTTAAAGCAAACTATGGGACAGCAGTGGCAGGAGCGCCCTTTTTTATGTCTCTTAAAACATCAATAAAAATAACAATACTTAAAAATGCAATTCATTTCTGGAGAATTGCCCATAAAGGGAATGCAGCCGATAACATGGATATGCAGAAAATTACCTTTTCACTCTGGTACTTAAGCCAAAAGCCGGTATGTTAATTAAAAATAACAGCCAACTGGAATAAGCTCATTCGATGAAAACCCCGGTGCCCGATTATCTCCAGCATGTATTAACGGTCTGTCATGATAATGATCAGGGCGCTTTGGCTGACTATATCCCTGAACTGGCAGCGGTAGATCCAAACAAGTTCGCCTTAGCGCTGACCACGGTGGATGGCACGATTTATTCCACGGGGGATGATGAAACCGAATTTACCATGCAGTCGATGTCCAAGCCTTTTGCCTATGCCTTGGCATTGCAGCATTTGGGAATTTCAGCAGTACTGGAAAAGGTCGGCGTTGAACCTTCAGGGGAGGCTTTTAATCAGATTTCACTGGATAAAGAAACCAATCTTCCGAAAAATCCAATGATTAACTCGGGTGCGATCACCACGCATTCTTTGATTCCGGTACAAAAAGGCATTTCACGTGCGGAATGCTTGCGCCGTTTTTTAAGTGAGCTGGCAGGCCGTCAACTGGAATTCGACAAGCAGGTGTATAAGTCTGAAGTCAAAACTGCATTCCGGAACCTGTCGATTGGTTACATGCTGCGAACTGTAGGTGTGCTGGATTCGGATCCTGTGGAAATCGTAAATGGATATATCAAGCAATGTGCGATTAAAGTGACGGTCAAAGATCTGGCAAATATCTGCAGTGTGCTCGCCAATGGCGGTGTTCAGGCCAAAACTGGCAAACAGTTGTTAGAACGTGATGTAGTACGTCAAGTGCTCAGCGTGATGATGACCTGTGGCATGTATGATGCGGCGGGTGACTGGCTGACGACGGTCGGAATTCCTGCCAAAAGTGGTGTATCTGGCGGAATTATCGGGGTATTGCCTGGGCAAGTGGGAATTGTAGTTTTTTCTCCTAAAATTGATGAGCATGGGCATAGTGTGCGTGGTGTGGATATCTTCGAGCGTTTGTCGCGGGACATGGGCTTGCATCTGATGGAAGGGACGCCATCGGCACAGACCATTTTGCAAAGTCGTTATATGGCAGGTAAGAACAATGACATTGTCGTGTATGAGCTGCGCGGCGTGTTGCAATTTACCGAGTCGGAAATGTTGCTGCGGATCTTGCAGGATGAGCCAGACGCTAAAACACGTATAGTCATAGACCTGACCAATTTGACTCTGATTCATGATGTGGGTGCACGTATGTTATTTGAAGGGGTCAAACGTTTACAAGCAGCTGGACACAAAGTGGTGGTCATTGATTCAGAAGGTGTATTGAGTGAGGAACAGGTGAAAGGCAATAAGCGGGTAGTAGTGACAGAAGAACTAGAGCGCTATTTGGACAAGTTTCATTAAGCCACATCCATAGGAATGAGTATGCCTTTCATTACTTGCGCTTTAAAACTTGCTCAGTAGAGGAAATGAAATATAAAAAAGCCCCGATGATTCGAGGCTTTTTTAATGAACGATTTATTTAACCTGAGTTCGACATAAAAAATAAATAAAAAAAAGCCTTAGCATCTGTAATATCTTGGTTACGAAGACAAAACATTTCAGAGCAAGGCTTTTTCATGGACTATATTA
>NZ_JBBCWZ010000154.1:0-1857 GCF_037145695.1 Acinetobacter sp. USHLN143 | reverse complement strand
TGCCTCGTTACATTGTCGAAGGCGCTCTTTATTCAGCCTTCTAGATTCACCCGGTGACACGGGTGGTTCCCGCAGGGGGGAACAACTTCATTAAGCGACTTCGTGTCGCACTTCAATCCAGTTATTATCTATAGGCAAATTACCATCATCCAGATAGCGGCAGAGTGCCTGCCAACGTTTTAGGCTGTAATTGATCGCCTTGGCGGTGGGAGAACTCGATGGCACTGTCAGATGATGTTGGTTGAGCCATTCATACAGTTGTTGCATCACTGGTTGACTATGCTGTTGTCGGTATTCGCGGCGCTGTTCTGCTGTACCATCGGTCTTTTTCCTGAGTTCTACTTCTATCGCATACAGTTTCTGAATCAGCACCAATGCCTGTTCAGCGACCTGACTTTTCCCGGTCACATGCAGTTCATGGAATTTACGACGTGCATGGGCCATGCAGCCCACCTCTATGACCTGACCTGATTTAAAGCGTGCTTTATAACCACTGTAATCATCACAGACTAGATTGCCCTGCCAGCCTTTCAAGAACGCTTCAGCATGCTGGCCTGAACGACTATCCTGAAAGTCATAGATCACTGCCTGAACTGGATTGTACTGTGTAGTGGCATAGGCCCAGACATAACCTTTTTTCGGTTTTTTCTCATCATCACCCATCCGCATGATGGTGACCGGCGTTTCATCGGCATGGATCACCCGCTGTTGCAGCACCACCTGTTTTAAGGCATTGGCCAGAGGTTCCAGTTCTACACCGCAGCGACCTATCCAGTCAGATAAAGTTGATCTAGAAAGTTCGATTCCCGCCCGCTGATAGATCAGACGTTGACGGTACAGCGGCAAATGATCGGCATATTTCGATACCAGCACATGGCTGAGCAATTCAGGTGAAGCAATGCCTTTATCAATTACATAGGCAGGCATCGCTTGCTGAGTCAGGGTGTCACACTGATCACAGACCCATTTACCACGCACATGCTGTTCCTTATAGAACTGTGCCGGTCTGAAATGCAGTTTTTCACTGACATCTTCGCCGATACGACGGAGTTGGCAGCCACAAGCGCATTGGGTTGATGCAGGTTCATGCTCAATACGGATGGTGTGTAGATGATCTGGCAGTGGTCGACGTTTAGGTTTATTTGCTTTGGCTTTGTGTGTCGCTGCATCGGTTTTATCTGCATTCAGCCGTTCCAGTTCCAGATCAACGGCTGCGATATCTTCTTCGACCGCTTCATCCCAGAGATGGATTTGTTTTGCGGTGAGATGTTCGTTTTTACTGCCGAATTTGTGCTTTTTAAACAGCGCCAGTTCATGCTCGTATTTTTGATTGAGAATAGAAAGATGCTGAACTTTGGCATCCAATTGCTGGTTTGATTTTTCTAATTCTTGATTTGATTGTGCCAGAGACTGATGCTGCAGCGCCAACTGCCTGGTAAATTCCAGCAGTTGTTCATGGGTCAGTTGGCTTAAGTCAGGCAGCGTATTCATGACCGCAGTATGCCTGAGGTCATGAGAAGAATGAAATAGAACGTTTGGAGAATAGCAGAATGGAACAGCTTGGTTTAAAGCATCGTCACCACCTGCTGTCGTCCAATGCGCTGCCAGGGCAAACCCTGGATCAGTGCCTGTAACTGTTCCGGGCTGAGAGCTACGCTTTCACCCTGGTGAACTTGAGCCCAGTGAAATTTGCCCTGTTCCAGCCGCCGGGCACACAGCCAGATGCCCAGTCCATCATGCACCAGTACTTTCATGCGATGGCCACGTTTATTACAGAACAGGTAAGCACAATGCGGTTTGATGTAGCCAAAGGCTCTCACCACCTGAGCCATGGTCGTATCCATACCTGCACGCATG
>NZ_JBBCWZ010000153.1:0-1884 GCF_037145695.1 Acinetobacter sp. USHLN143 | reverse complement strand
CTACCGCTCGAATAGAATAACCTTCCTCAAGCTTAGCTAAAATTTTACGTCTAAAATGTTCTGAATAACTCATTGCACCATTGTATTAGTTTTATAATGATTTGACTATAATTACAAGCTTCATTGATCAATCTTCCTATTCAGAAGATATTTATCAAACTAAGTTGGTACAAAATAATTATCCATCAGAAAAAGTGATCAATACCTTTGAAGGTGAGCTGGAACACTGCACACGGTTTTGGTTCACTACAGCTTTTCTAAGTATGAGTGGTTTTAATACCCTTTATTCTCTGCTTGAAGATTTACAACGCAGAAATATTCCTGGTCGAGTTTTAGTTTCTCAGTATCTTAATTTTACTCAACCAGAGGCTTTAAAAAGACTAAAAAGCTTTAAAAATCTTGAAGTTTGTATAGATATACAATCTGACTTGCATGCGAAAACCTATGTATTTGAACATAAAGATCATATGAGTGTGTTATTAGGGAGTAGTAACTTAACCGCGAATGCACTGAATAAAAATGAGGAGCTTAATATTTTTATTCGGGCCTTGCCTCAAAGTAAAATTATGCGAGATATTTTGCTCAAAAAGCAGACTTTATTCGACGCTGCACAAGAGTTGACCGAAGAATATTTAGCACAATATAGTGAAATATATCAGGCTCAAAATCAATTTGTTCAGAAACTACCACAACAGAACATAAAGCTTTCTAGTTCAATTACACCTAATTTAATGCAACAAGAAGCTTTGAGTAGTTTGGAAAAATTACGAGAGGGCAATGTTACTAAGGCTTTGCTCATCTCTGCAACAGGTACAGGAAAGACTTATCTTTCAGCTTTTGATATACGCAATTTCAAAGCAAAAAGTATACTTTTTATTGTGCATCGAGAAAACATTCTTATTGATGCTCAACAGGCTTTTAAAAATGTATTTGGTGCTGATTTTAAATCTGCTATTTTCTCAGGATCAAATCGAGATATAGCCGGGTATGACAATATTTTTGCCACTATACAGTCTTTGTCTAGAGATCATCATTTAACTCAATTTTCACCAGAAGCTTTTGACTATATTGTAAAAGTCATCGTTCAGGTTCTGCTAGCTATTTAAAAATTTTAGAATATTTCAAACCCAAATTTCTTTTAGGTATGACTGCGACTCCAGAAAGAAGTGATGGTATCGATATTTTCAAAGCATTTGATTACAATATAGCCTATGAAATTAGGCTTAAAAAAGCCATGGAATGTAATCTCATTTGTCCTTTTCACTATTTTGGAATTTCAGATTTAGAAATAGATGGTGAGCTGGTTGATGATAATACTGATTTTGGTCATTTAATTAGTGATGAGCGTGCTCGAAAGATTAAAGAAGCTTCAGATAAGTTTGGTACAGATAACGGTGAATTAAGAGCCTTAGTTTTTTGTTCTAGTGTTAAGGAAGCGAAAGAGCTTGCAGGGAAAATGAATCTCTTAGGGATTCAAAGTATAGCTTTAAGTGGCGAAAATAGTACGGAACAGCGAACAGCTGCGATCGAGTCAATCAGCTCGGCAGATAACCATCGTATTGAAATGATTTTTACGGTTGATATTTTTAATGAAGGGATTGATATTCCTAAAATTAATCAAGTGATTTTTTGATCCTAGCCAAAATAATGGACAGCATTTCCCTCTAAAGATAACGTAACGTTAACTTTGGAGATACAAGAATGGCTAAACGTTTTAGTCCTGAATTTAAACAGCAAGCAATTGATTATGCACTTTCAAACTCACATGAATCTATATAGTCAAATCATTATAAAACCAATACAATGGTGCAATGAGTTATTCAGAACATTTTAGACGTAAAATTTTAGCTAAGCTTGAGGAAGGTTATTCTATTCGAGCGGTAG
>NZ_JBBCWZ010000152.1:0-1956 GCF_037145695.1 Acinetobacter sp. USHLN143 | reverse complement strand
TGTTAGCGGCAGTGTAAAAATGACCCCCTAATGGCATTTAAAAACTGACCCCCTTGGTTAATATAGCGGTCATTTTGGACTGCTCAACATGTTAACTTTGGAGCAAGCAGTGACAATCCAAATACTTCATCAACAAGGTAAATCTATTAAAGCCATTACTCGTGAACTGGGGGTGTCCAGAAATACCGTACGTAAATATTTACGGCAAAACACCACACCTCAGTATCAGCGTATACAGCCTAGAATAAGTATCCTTGACCCATATAAACCCTATTTACTCCAACGTGTAAATGCAGCTCATCCTGAATGGATTCCTGCTGTCGTGCTCTACCAGGAAATTTTAAGGTTGGGATATCCAGGAAAGATCAGGATATTGAGGGAATATCTTGCAACATTAAAACCAGTTGCCAAACCGGAACCGATCATTCGTTTTGAAACCCAACCTGGCCAACAAATGCAGGTGGATTTCACCACAATTCGACGCAACAACACGACTTTAAAAGCCTTTGTCGCAACATTAGGGTATTCCAGAGCGACTTTCGTGAAATTTTATGATCATGAACGTACGGATGCATGGATCGATGGTCTAGAAAATGCATTTCAGTTTTTTGTAGGAGTACCTCAAGAAATCCTGTTTGATAACGCTAAAACGATCATGATTGAACGGGATGCCTATCAGGAGGGGCAGCATAAATGGAATCCCAAACTGCTCGACTGCGCCAAGAAATACAGCTTTCGTCCTCGCGTATGTAAGCCCTACCGTGCACAGACCAAAGGCAAAGTTGAACGCTTTAATGGATACCTCAAATCAAGCTTTATTGTGCCATTGAAAGCAAGCCTGAAGACTTCGGGTTTACTGTTAGATGTTGATGTCGCCAATGCCCACATTGGCCGGTGGCTGCATGAAACCGCCAATCAGCGGATTCATGCCACCACGCAAGAAAAACCGGCTGTTCGACTGCAACAGGAGCAGCAAAAATTTACGCCATTACCGCTATCAGATACAGGTTCTAGCACTGTACCTGTTGCAGCAGCACAGCATGTCATGCCCTACGAGAGTTTGCAGCATCCTTTATCGGTATATGACCAGTTGCTGGGAGTTTCCTGATGAATCTGCAATACGACCGTATAGAGCAACTTTGCCAAAAGCTCAATCTGCCTGCCATCGCATCACAATGGTCACATCATGCACAACAAACATTAGGTCAAGATGGAAGTTATGCCGACTTTGTTGAAGCGATCTTGACGCATGAATATGCTGCCAGGCAACAGCGCAGCCAGCAGGTCCTGATGAAACTCTCAGGCCTGCCTCAAGTGAAAACGCTGGAAGGTTACGATTTTAATTATGCACTGGGTGCTCCCAAATCACAGGTGGTCGAGTTGTTCAACCTGAGCTTTATTGCTAGAGCAGAAAATGTGGTGTTTCTCGGGGCTAGCGGTGTAGGGAAAACGCACTTATCTATGGCATTAGGCTATAAGGCCATCATGAACAATGTCAAAACCAAGTTTATTACCGCCGCCGATCTCATGCTGCAACTCAGTACAGCCTATCAGCAAGGTAAATTGAAAACCTATATGCAACGGGTGATACTCGCCCCAAAATTACTGATTATCGATGAAATTGGTTATTTACCGTTTGGACGTGAAGAAGCGAATCTGTTCTTTAACGTGATTGCCAAGCGTTATGAAAAAGGCAGTACGATATTGACGAGTAACTTACCCTTTAGCCAATGGTCTAAGTCATTTGCGGATGATGTTACGTTGACCGCTGCGATGTTAGATCGGCTATTACATCACTGTCATGTGGTACAGATATCGGGTGAGAGTTATCGTTTGAAGGATAAAAAAAGAATTGGGATTCAGCCGCAGGTTGAAACTTAATACGAGATCAAAGGGGTCAATTTTACTTCGCCATTTTTAAGGTAAAAGGGGTCAATTTTAAAATGCCGTTGACAA
>NZ_JBBCWZ010000151.1:0-2042 GCF_037145695.1 Acinetobacter sp. USHLN143 | reverse complement strand
TGGATGTCTGGTGATTTGTAGTCATAAATTTTAGTCCCCACTTGTTTTTAAGTGGGGACTAAATTAAGGCTTATAGGACGAATTCATAAGGTGTGTTCAGCGGACGCTTACTGTAAGGCTCGCAATTAAGCCTGCTGTTGCACTGATGCTGTCTATTCAGGATAAGCAAACCCTACCAAATTTAGAAAAAATTAAAGCTTATTTGAGTAAATATTCGGGGCAAGCTGCTGCATTAACAGGATTTATTAATTTTTTAAATGATCAATAGATTTCTTTCATAAGTCATTTTTCACTCAGCTCCAAGTTATAAATTCCAGCAATTAGATTGAATCTTAATGCTAGTCTTTTGCCTCGATTGCGATATCGCTCAGCAAGAATTTTGAAGGTTTTCAAACTGCCAAATACATGCTCAATTCCAATTCTTCTTTTATTGATTTCCTGATTATAGATTTTTAGTTCGGAATCCAGTTTACAGCGCTTCTTTGCTTTTAATGGCAACAAGCTATTTGGATACACTGTATAAATTCCCTGATAACCCTTATCCGCAAGGATAAATGCACCTGCAGGAATCTGATTCAAGTTACGTTTAAAGAGTTCGAAATCATGTACGGCACCACGACTCGTACATAAACTCAGGATTTTTTGAGTTTGATAATGAATGATGGCCTGTACTTTGAAAGTGTGGGTCTTTTTCTTGCCGCTATAGCTTTTCTTCTGTTTTTTTAGGCCTTTGGATTGGAATTTCTGTGGCATCCACGATCACAACATTCCAATCGATGCCTTCGCCCTCGGGTAAATCTTTGGGTAAATTAAAGAGATTGGACCGAATCAGGCAGTCTTCAACATGACGGACAATTCTTGAGGCTGTGGGCTCTGAAACCCCGTAGCTCGTCGCAACGTGAAATAAGGTTCGGTATTCCCGCCAATAGCTTAGACAGAGCAGAACCTGGTCTTCCAGGCTTAACTTGGGCGGTCTGCCTTTGGCAGGGACATGTTTCTTCAATTGCTCAACCATTAAATCAAAGGTTGACCATGAGATGCCCGTGTATCGCTTGAACTGAGGATCAGAAAGCTTGTTTGAATCGATGTATTTCATCCGCAGATTATGCACGAATGCCAAGAAATCCGGAGTGCAAATATTAACCAAAAAGAAGATCGTTTTTTGATTTATGAAAGAGATCTAATATAAAACGAATATTGATTATATTTCTTTAAGAAACTCTAAGTTTATTAAAGAAGCAAGCAAGCATAAATTGGAAAAAGAATTGATTTCTATGATAAGTCACAATACTGATTTTGATGTCTTAGCATGGGTGAAAAACGGATTACAATTTTTCCATCGTATGAGCTATCAGGATTCATTGAAGATCAAGATAGAAATGATTGTTGAAATCAAAGATGGCTATAATATTTCATTTAATAACCAAAATTATTGGTTGCCTCAGAATATTGATCCATTTTTTGAAAAGTAGGTCTAAATTTTCAATACTTCAATATATATATTTAGTTTAATATATTGGTAATTTATTAATAAAGAAAAAATAATGGGCTTAAAAGATTTGCTTGGTTTGAAAGAAAGTGATGAAAAAAAATTACGTGAAGGATTAGCGCAACTTAGGGCTTTAAACGATTATTTATCAGCTAAGTATTCTTTAAGGTCAGACTTAAGAGATTTAACGGATAATCGTTATACAGTTAGTTCACTTCTACAAGGTGAATTGGATAAGATTAAAGCTCAACAGCAAAATTTAATTATTAAAACAAATGAGTTATCTCTCCTTAAAGCTAAATTAGATGAATCTCTAGTTGCTATTGAAAAACTTCAATCAGTTTTAGTTAATGATGAAAATGGTCAATCTACTTATTCACGTTTATTAGAAGTAACCAATGAAGATAATTTAGATATTTTGGAAGTGGAGTCCGAGAAAATTCATAAGTTGTCATTAAAAAGTAAACATGTATTCTTTTCCGAATTGGTTTGATACTTTCTCCACCCATTGCTCTATTTTGTCAGCTGTCATGACTTGAAAATCTCGCCAATA
>NZ_JBBCWZ010000150.1:0-2127 GCF_037145695.1 Acinetobacter sp. USHLN143 | reverse complement strand
GTCAGGTGAATGAAATTCATGCACGTGTAGCAGTCCTCAACAGATTTACGGAATTAGGTCGACCACTTACCCAAGTTACGCCTTAAATTTGGCTCAATTAGGGGCGCTTTGCATTTCAAATCTTTGTGCAACAAAGCCTATCAGATAACTCTTTGACAGAAATTGGTGGCGATGGTGGTTCATGGGGAATCGGTATTCCTATTTATAATTTAAATGCCAATGTTGCGTTGTCTGGAACGACTTATGGAACAGACAATAAGCAAGCAATTGCTTATAACATTATGGCATCTACAGAAGGCTATGGAATTGACAAGAAAACCGGTTTACCAAGCACAACCTCGATTATATTGATTGATGGTAAAAATGGTGAGCATGGTGAGGCTGTTAACTATTATGCTGGTTTTAGGAATATCGATGCTTTGATCAAGTCAGAAGGAATTATTAGTTATAAAGATGAAGGTATTTATATTCGCGCTGATAAGCTGCTGATTGGAGCCAAAGCTGAGCTTGCGATTGGTCAATTACCAGGATCTAAATATAATTGTACCAATGCATCGATCACTAAATGCGGGGGCTATGTGCCTCACGATAATTTTTCTAAACGTGATGATGTCCTGACTAATATTGCTTTTAAACTTGATGGAAATGGTGAACTTCTGATTATTCCTGGTGTAGACCCAACTAGCAGTTCACCAGATACCAACTTCCTGTCATTTAATGCAAACTTTGAGTTTAGACCCCTTACCGCAGAAGAAAATGCCAACAAAGATAATCTGGGAAGCTATTTTAGTATCGCCAATGAAGATATTGATTCAGCCGGGGTATTAAAAACTTCGTCAATTAACTTTAACCGGATGGAAGGTCATTTGGGTGTCAAAGCAAAAGTTCGTGTCAGTGCAGATACAGTGACTTTGGATAATCAGGTCAAACTCAATTATGAAAATAATATTGCAACACCATTTAAGACCAATTTTGCCATGGCGACCAATGGCAATATGCAAAACATGGCAAGTATTGCACTGACTGGTGGAACCATTCGTAGCACGATGGGAATCACACCACGTTAAAAATCAGGATGAGAAAAATGAAAAAAATAATATTAAAAAGTCTAGTGGTAGCTATGATGGGCCTAAGTGGTCAGGTATCTGCATTAACCTCATTGGAAGACCAAGAGCTCTCAGAAGTCAATGGGCAGGCTTTATTGTCAATGGAGGTTCAGTCTGGATTTAACCAGATGGATAATCTAGGAGCTACTTATGACCAGAGTAATATCTCATTTTATAAATTAGGCCTGGAAGCCGAGATGGAAATTAATACCAATATAAAAAAGCTACAACTCGGGTGTGGCGGTGTTAATGGTGCAACCGGCTGTGATATTGATATTGATCATATTGCCTTAAGTGGTAATCCTACGAATGGCGCGGATCGTGCCGCGACTTCAGCTCTGATTACTAATCCATTTGTACAATTTGCCATAAAAAATCCAAATCAGGCATCTACACGTGAAGTTTTAGGTTTCCGTTTAAGTGCGGAAAAGATTTCAGGTCTATTGACAATGGGGACAGAAAATAGTGCTACACCAAATGGTATTAACAGTTTCAGTGGTTATATGAAAACAAAATCTTCATCAGGAGTTGCAACAACCGCTCCTCGTGTCATGGATTATGCTGCAACTGGAATGAATATTGAGGGCACGGTAAAAGGCACTATATTAGGTCAACCATTACCTCTGGATTTACATTACACATCTAGCAATTATGCTTTCCAGTTAAATTCTACAACAGCACCTTTTACTATTCCTGCTACGATAGTGTCAGGAACAAGAATGAAAGAAGTTGTACTAAAAGGGACAGGGACAGTAGGTCGTATTGATTTTAAAGGACCATTAAAAGCAGAATTATTGGATGGAGCATTAAAATTAGATAAAGATATTACAGGCTACTTAACCGGGCTACAGACAGACATTACCGTTAAACAAAATCTCGGACTTATTCATGCTTTATATTTAGATAATCCTGTCCCGTCCTGAAATAAGTTTACACCTTAAGAGACTTATTTTATGGAACATAAACGAGAACAACGAGTTAAACGTACACAACGTGACTATAGCTTTGCCTTTAAAATGAT
>NZ_JBBCWZ010000149.1:0-2332 GCF_037145695.1 Acinetobacter sp. USHLN143 | reverse complement strand
TCACTTCTTTCGAAGTTCGTACAACAACTGTTTGGGTGTTGTATAGTCAAGCCTCACGAGCAATTAGTATTGGTCAGCTTCACATATCACTATGCTTCCACATCCAACCTATCAACGTCGTAGTCTTCAACGGCTCTTTAGGAGACATAAAGTCTCGGGGAAATCTTATCTTGAGGTAGGCTTCCCGCTTAGATGCTTTCAGCGGTTATCCCTTCCGAACATAGCTACCCGGCGATGCCACTGGCGTGACAACCGGTACACCAGAGGTTCGTCCACTCTGGTCCTCTCGTACTAGGAGCAGATCCTCTCAAATTTCCAACGCCCACGGTAGATAGGGACCGAACTGTCTCACGACGTTCTAAACCCAGCTCGCGTACCTCTTTAAATGGCGAACAGCCATACCCTTGGGACCTGCTTCAGCCCCAGGATGAGATGAGCCGACATCGAGGTGCCAAACACCGCCGTCGATATGAACTCTTGGGCGGTATCAGCCTGTTATCCCCAGAGTACCTTTTATCCGTTGAGCGATGGCCCTTCCATACAGAACCACCGGATCACTAAGACCTACTTTCGTACCTGCTCGACTTGTGGGTCTCGCAGTTAAGCGCGCTTTTGCCTTTATACTCTACGCGTGATTTCCGACCACGCTGAGCGCACCTTCGTACTCCTCCGTTACTCTTTAGGAGGAGACCGCCCCAGTCAAACTACCCACCAGACATGGTCCTCGTCCCGGATAACGGGACAGAGTTAGAACCTCAATATTACCAGGGTGGTATTTCAAGGACGGCTCCATCGCAACTAGCGTCGCGACTTCAAAGCCTCCCACCTATCCTACACAAGTAAGATCAAAGTTCAATGTCAAGCTGCAGTAAAGGTTCACGGGGTCTTTCCGTCTAGCCGCGGGTACACCGCATCTTCACGGCGAATTCGATTTCACTGAGTCTCTGCTGGAGACAGCGCCCCCATCATTATGCCATTCGTGCAGGTCGGAACTTACCCGACAAGGAATTTCGCTACCTTAGGACCGTTATAGTTACGGCCGCCGTTTACTGGGGCTTCGATCAAGAGCTTCGCTTACGCTAACCCCATCAATTAACCTTCCAGCACCGGGCAGGCATCACACCCTATACGTCCACTTTCGTGTTTGCAGAGTGCTATGTTTTTAATAAACAGTTGCAGGGGCCTGGTTTCTGAGGCTGTCGGCCGCTCAAGGAGCAAGTCCTATCACAGACAACAGCGTACCTTCTCCCGAAGTTACGGTACCATTTTGCCTAGTTCCTTCAGCAGAGTTCTCTCAAGCGCTTTGGTCTACTCGACCTGACCACCTGTGTCGGTTTCGGGTACGATTCCTGTGTAACTGAAGCTTAGAGACTTTTCCTGGAAGCATGGTATCAGCCACTTCACTGTACAAGTACAGCTTGCTATCAGTTCTCAGCATAGAGTACCCCGGATTTGCCTAAGATACATGCCTACAACCTTCCACCTGGACAACCAACGCCAGGCTGACTTAACCTTCTCCGTCCTCTCATCGCATTACACAGAAGTATTGGAATATTAACCAATTTCCCATCGACTACGCCTCTCGGCCTCGCCTTAGGGGTCGACTCACCCAGCCCCGATTAACGTTGGACTGGAACCCTTGGTCTTTCAGCGTGCGAGTTTTTCACTCGCATTGTCGTTACTCACGTCAGCATTCGCACTTCTGATACCTCCAGCAGACTTCTCAATCCACCTTCATCGGCTTACAGAACGCTCCCCTACCACGCATAATAAATTATGCATCCGCAGCTTCGGCATATAGTTTTAGCCCCGTTACATCTTCCGCGCAGGCCGACTCGACTAGTGAGCTATTACGCTTTCTTTAAAGGGTGGCTGCTTCTAAGCCAACCTCCTAGCTGTCTATGCCTTCCCACATCGTTTCCCACTTAACTATAATTTTGGGGCCTTAGCTGGCGGTCTGGATTGTTTTCCTCTTGACTACGGACGTTAGCACCCGCAGTCTGTCTCCCGGATAGTACTCATTGGTATTCGGAGTTTGCATCGGTTTGGTAAGTCGGGATGACCCCCTAGCCGAAACAGTGCTCTACCCCCAATGGTATTCGTCCGAGGCGCTACCTAAATAGCTTTCGGGGAGAACCAGCTATCACCAAGTTTGATTAGCCTTTCACCCCTATCCACAAGTCATCCCCTGGCTTTTCAACGACAGTGGGTTCGGTCCTCCAGTTAGTGTTACCCAACCTTCAACCTGCTCATGGATAGATCACCTGGTTTCGGGTCTATACCCAGCAACTAAACGCCCTATTAAGACTCGGTTTCCCTACGGCTCCCCTAT
>NZ_JBBCWZ010000148.1:0-2350 GCF_037145695.1 Acinetobacter sp. USHLN143 | reverse complement strand
GTGCGACACGAAGTCGCTTAATGAAGTTGTTCCCCCCTGCGGGAACCACCCGTGTCACCGGGTGAATCTAGAAGGCTGAATAAAGAGCGCCTTCGACAATGTAACGAGGCACCGCAAGGTGCGGGGTATCAATCGTGAGAGGCGTACCCTTCTGGCAGCCATAGCCGGACAAGGGCTAGATAATCGGTATGGTGAACACATGTGAATCTGCGTAACGATCGTTAAGTTGAACGAGCGGAAATGGCTGATACGCTCGAACCAAAACGGTAATGGAGGTGGGAATTGCGTCTTTCGACTACGCATTCGTGACCCATACGCCTCCCGGTCGATAGCAGGCACCTAAGCCGATGTACTTCAGTAAGCGGAACGTGGAAATCCCGTATTACTCCCATTGGGAAAGCAGTTTGCAAAAACTGCCCATGGTGATGCGGGCGAAGGAACGAGGAAAAAGCGAATGCCAGTCTGTAATGGGTTGGATAGAGGTTGAAACATTACCCCACGCGAAAGCGGGCTGACGTCCTTATGGTCTCTCATCACAAGAGAGTGTGTAGAACCCTTTTAATGGAGGGAGAGCAAATGAATGCAGCAGTATCAGCGTGTGCACCTTCCAGCACATCGTGGGACAGCATCGATTGGATTGCTGTACAGCGTCATGTCAGAGGGCTGCAAGCGCGTATTGTGAAGGCGGTACAAGACGGCAGGCATAACAAGGCGAAAGCTTTGCAATGGCTGCTGACTCACTCGTTTAGTGGCAAAGCATTGGCCGTCAAACGAGTGTCTGAAAACAAAGGCAAAAACACGGCTGGGGTCGACAAGGTGACTTGGAATACACCCAAGGCCAAGACCGGTGCGATGATGTCGTTGAAGAGGCGAGGTTACACGCCCCTTCCGCTTCGGAGAGTCCTTATTCCGAAGAAAAATGGCAAGATGAGACCTCTCGGGATACCCACGATGAAATGCCGGGCCATGCAGGCGCTCCATCTGCTGGCTTTGGAACCCATCGCGGAGACCATCGCTGATCGGAACTCTTATGGGTTCAGACCGCAACGCTCAACCGCGGATGCTGCAGCACAGTGCTTTGGTGTGCTGTCAAGAAAAGTAAGTGCGGAGTGGGTGCTAGAGGGTGACATTCAAGGCTGTTTCGACAATATCAGCCATGACTGGATGATCGCCAACCTCCCAATGGACAAGGTGATTCTACGGAAATGGCTCAAAGCCGGTTACGTCTACCAAAGCAAGCTGTTTCCCAGTCTTTCCGGAACACCGCAAGGAGGTATTATCTCCCCGGTGCTGGCCAACATGACCTTGGACGGACTGGAAACGATGCTGGCGAAGAGGTTCTCTAACGCCAAATGGACAGGCAAAAAGCTGCAACTGGTACGGTATGCGGATGATTTCATCATCACGGGGTATTCTAAAGAGTGGCTCGAAAATGAAGTTCGTCCTGCCGTGGTTGAATTTCTGGCGCAGCGCGGTCTCGTGCTCTCTCAGGAAAAGACCAAAATCACGCACATAGGGAACGGGTTCGATTTTCTTGGCTGGAACGTACGTAAGTACAACGGCAAGCTACTGATCAAGCCGTCAAAGGCAAACATCAGCGCTCATCTTGACAAGCTGCGAGCATTAATCAATGCAAACAAAGCGACACGACAGGCCACTTTGATCGGTTTGCTCAACCCGATTCTAAGGGGTTGGGCCAACTATCATAGTCATGTCGTTGCCAAGAAGGTTTTCAACCAGGTAGACAACGCAGTGTGGGAAATGCTCTGGCGATGGGCTGTACGTCGCCACCCTCGCAAGACACTCCGATGGGTCAAAGATCGGTATTTCAAAGTACAAGGAGCGCGTCGATGGGTGTTCTCATGTGATGAACAGTCCGCCGATGGTCGGAAGCGACAATACACATTAGTGTCTGCCTCGGACACGCCAATTGTGCGACATATCAAGATCAAGGCTGCTGCTAACCCTCATGACCCCGCATGGGATGAGTACTTCGAATCCCGATGGGGTAAAAGAATGCTGGTCTCCGCAAAGGGGCGAGCCAAGCTGTATCGGGTGTGGCTAAAACAAGGTGGTCGCTGCTGCGCCTGTCTTAAACCAGTCACCAAAGATACACCATGGCACAGCCGTCATATTGTGAAGCTAAGTCATGGTGGAACGGATGCAGTTGCTAATCTTGAGATTTACCATCTGTATTGTCCGAGGAGTGTTCAGTTTGCCAATGTCAACGATGTATAACCGGGTGCCGAATGGCGCCTTAGCAGAGGCTTGAGCCGTGTGCTGGGAAACTCGCATGCACGGTTCTTAGGGGGTTGGACGTAGGTAACTGCGTCTGACTACCCGACAATCA
>NZ_JBBCWZ010000147.1:0-2511 GCF_037145695.1 Acinetobacter sp. USHLN143 | reverse complement strand
GTAAGCGTCCGCTGAACACACCTTATGAATTCGTCCTATAAGCCTTAATTTAGTCCTCACTTAAAAACAAGTGGGAACTTAAATTTATGACTACAAATAACCAGACATCCATCGCATCTCTTACGATAATACGAAGAACATATAGTGCTGAATTTAAACAGCAGATCGTTCAGGCGTGTAAAGCATCGGAGGTTTCAATTGCTTCGGTCGCTTTGCAACATGGATTGAATACACATCTTGTATCCAAATGGATTCGCTTAATTGATGCTAAGCCAGGGAATGATCGCTCACTACTACCGAATAAACCTGCATTTATTGCCTTATCTTGCTCTGCACCATTAGATCCTATTTCTACTGGCATGTTAACGGTTCAAATTACTTTACCCCACTCAAAAGCAGAAATTGGCTTGAAATGGCAAGTATCAGAAATATCTGCTTTAGCAAAATTACTCAAGGCACTTACAACATGATCCGTATCGATGAAATCTGGTTGTCTACTCAGCCCATGGACATGCGTGCAGGTATGGATACGGCCATGGCTCAGGTGGTGAGAGCCTTTGGCTACATCAAACCGCATTGTGCTTACCTGTTCTGTAATAAACGTGGCCATCGCATGAAAGTGCTGGTACATGATGGACTGGGGATCTGGCTGTGTGCTCGGCGGTTGGAACAGGGAAAATTCCACTGGGCTAAAGTTCACCAGGGTGAAAGCGTAGCCCTCAGCCCGGAACAGTTACAGGCACTGATCCAGGGTTTGCCCTGGCAGCGCATTGGACAACAGCAGGTAGTGACGATGCTCTAAACCAGGTTGGTGCATTCTGCTATTCTCCAAACGTTCTATTTCCTCTGCGTCATGACCTCAGGCATACTGCGGTCATGAATACGCTGCCTGACTTAAGCCAACTGACCCATGAACAACTGCTGGAATTTACCAGACAGTTGGCAATGCAGCATCAACAACTCGCAGAAGATAACCAACAATTAGATACCAAAGTTCAGCATCTTGAAGCATGCAACCAACATCTTTCCATTCTCAATCAAAAATACGAGCATGAACTGGCGCTGTTTAAAAAGCACAAATTCGGCAGTAAAAACGAACATCTCACCGCAAAACAAATCCATCTATGGGACGAAGCGGTCGAAGAAGATATCGCAGCCGTTGATCTAGAATTAGAACGATTAAATGCAGATAAAACCGATGCAGCGACACAGAAAGCCACAGTCAACAAACCTAAACGTCGACTGCTGCCCGATCATCTACACACCATCCGTATCGAGCATGAACCAACATCAACCCAATGTGCTTGTGGCTGCCAGTTACGTCGTATCGGCGAAGATATCAGTGAAAAATTGAATTTCAGACCGGCACAGTTCTATAAGGAACAGCATGTGCGTGGCAAATGGGTCTGTGATCAGTGTGACACCCTGACTCAGCAAGCGATGCCCGCCTATGTGATTGATAAAGGTATTGCCAGTCCTGAACTGCTTAGCCATGTGTTGGTCTCGAAATACGCAGATCATTTACCGCTGTACCGTCAACGTCTGATCTATCAGCGGGCGGGAATCGAGCTTTCTAGATCAACTTTATCTGACTGGATAGGTCGCTGCGGTGTAGAGCTGGAGCCTCTGGCCAATGCTTTAAAAGAGGTGGTGCTGCAACAGCGGGTGATCCATGCCGATGAAACACCAGTCACCATCATGCGGATGGGTGATGATGAGAAAAAACCGAAGAAAGGTTATGTCTGGGCCTATGCAACAACCCAATATAATCCAATTCAAGCCGTGATCTATGACTTTCAGGATAGTCGTTCAGGCCAGCATGCTGAAGCGTTCCTGAAAGACTGGCAGGGCCATCTGGTCTGTGATGATTACAGTGGTTATAAAGCACGCTTTAAATCAGGCCAGGTCATTGAGGTGGGCTGCATGGCGCATGCGCGTCGTAAATTCCATGAACTGCATGTGACCGGGAAAAGTCAGGTCGCTGAACAGGCCTTAGTGCTGATTCAGAAACTGTATGCCATAGAAGCAGAACTCAGGAAAAAGACCGATGGTACAGCAGAACAGCGCCGCGAATACCGACAACAGCATAGTCAACCAGTGATGCAACAACTGTATGAATGGCTCAACCAGCATCAACTGACGGTGCCATCGAGTTCTCCAACCGCCAAGGCCATCAATTACACTCTGAAGCGTTGGCCAGCTTTAAGCCGCTATCTGGATGATGGCAATCTACCGATTTGCAATAATTGGGTGGAAAACCAGGTGCGGCCTTGGGCGTTGGGACGTAAGAACTGGTTATTTGCAGGTTCGCTGCGTAGTGGTCAGCGAGCGGCAAACATCATGACTTTAATCCAGTCAGCAAAGCTGAATGGGTTGGATCCATATGCCTATTTAAGTGATGTGCTGAAAAGATTGCCGACCCATAAAGTGACCCAAATAGAAGAATTACTGCCACACCGCTGGAAACCTGAACCGAATTAAAAATAGACATGGGGTTCAGCGGACGCTTAC
>NZ_JBBCWZ010000146.1:0-2530 GCF_037145695.1 Acinetobacter sp. USHLN143 | reverse complement strand
AATGGGTAATGTACAAGTTGCTGTAGAAGCATGTTTAGTTCGTCTGATCACAGATACGTTATAAACTATTGTAATACTTTTTTGAATCCGTCAATGCGTAAGTCCTATATTAATTAATTTGAGTACGCTTGAGCCAGGCGAAAAAAAGACAAAAAAATCGCTCTTAGAATTTTGCAACTTCTCCACCAAGTTATCTGCAAAATCCTAAAAGCGTTTGTCGGAGGGCGTAAGCATTAACACGTTATAATTATTGTTATAAGGCCATTAAAACGCAGATTTGAAAGTCCGTATATCCCTGAAAATGGTGATATTTACGATTTAATTGATAAATTGTGCTAAAAAACTGCAAATCTGTTGCTACCTGGTCTCAGAAACAGCAAGATGGCGGCAATTAAACCGAGTTATGCCTATAATAGAGCCATCCTAGCAAGTGGCGAGCAAGATGCGCGGTTTATATTTAATTACCAATGATGATCCATTAGAGCTTTTATTGGCGAAGTTGGAAGGTGCAATGGCCAATGGTGGTGTTGCGGTCTTGCAATATCGCCGTAAAAAAGTGGCGAAAGAAGATCAAATTTACGAAATCGAGTATATGAAAGCCATGTGTGCTGAATATGCTGTACCTTTCGTGATTAATGATGATCTGGAAATGGCGGTTAAATACGGCGTGGGTGTGCATTTAGGCCAGGATGATGGTTCGATTGTCGACGCTGTTGCGCGTTTGCCTAAAGGCGTGTTGATTGGCCGTAGCTGTAATAACTCACTTGAGCTGGCTGAACAGGCCATTGCCGATGGTGCGAATTATGTGGCATTTGGAGCAATTTATGCTACTGATAGTAAACCTGAAGCGGGTAATATTGGTCTTGAAACCTTAAAACTGGCCAAAGAGAAATTGAATGTACCTTTATGTGCCATTGGTGGTTTAACGGTTGAAAATTCCAAGGATGTCATTGAGTCAGGTGCGGATTATTGCGCGGTGATTAGTGATATATTGGGACTTCCTATGAATGCCATTCCTGAACGTTTAGATGAATGGTCTGCGCTTTTTCAAGCTACAGCATAAAATTTTTTGATTGATTTAATTTTGAGTCGAGTGCCTTCATGAGCTTATCTCCAAAGCAAGAACAATTGTTCAAACAAGCCAATAAACATATCCCGGGTGGCGTCAATTCACCTGTACGCGCATTTAATAGTGTCGGTGGGACGCCGGTCTTTATCGAAAAAGCCCAAGGTGCGTATCTGTATGATGTCGATGGCAAACGTTATGTGGACTATGTAGGTTCATGGGGGCCGATGATTTTGGGTCATGCGCATCCAGCGATTATTAAAGCGGTTCAGGATGCCGCAGTAGACGGTTTGAGCTTTGGTGCGCCCACAGTTCATGAAACCACACTGGCAGACATTATCTGCGAGATCATGCCATCGATTGAGCTGGTTCGTATGACCAACTCAGGTACAGAAGCGACCATGACCGCGATTCGTTTAGCGCGTGGTTATACTGGCCGTGACAAGATTGTAAAATTTGAAGGCTGTTACCACGGTCACTCGGATTCATTATTGGTAAAAGCAGGTTCTGGTTTATTGACCAGTGGTGAAGGAGAAGCGACGTCTGCAGGCGTGCCGGCAGATTTTGCTAAACATACGCTGACACTTCCGTATAACGATATTGCGACTTTAAAAGAATGTTTTGCCAAATTTGGTTCAGAAATTGCCGGCGTGATTGTTGAGCCAGTCGCAGGCAACATGAACCTGGTGAAACCGATTGACGGTTTCCTGCAAGCGATTCGTGATGTCTGTGATGAGCATGGTTCAGTGTTTATTATTGATGAAGTGATGACAGGTTTTCGTGTTGGACTGGGTGGCGCGCAAGCACATTACGGCGTAACTCCGGATTTAACCACATTGGGTAAAATCATCGGTGCAGGCCTGCCAGTGGGTGCATTCGGTGGGAAACGTGAAGTGATGGAATGTATTGCACCATTGGGTAAGGTATACCAAGCAGGTACATTGTCAGGTAATCCGCTGGCAATGCGTGCCGGAATTGAGATGTTTAAACATCTACGTGCTGAAGGTTTCTATGAGAAATTGTCTGCGCAACTTGAGAAACTGCTGGTTGGCTTGCAAGCTGCTGCGGATGAAGCCGGTATTCCGTTTAAGACGCAACAAGTCGGTGGTATGTTTGGTCTTTACTTTACCGATCAGGAAGATATCACCAGTTTTGACTCTATGCTGAAATGTGATGTCGATGCGTTCCGTAAATTCTTCCATGGCATGTTAAATCGTGGCGTAAACCTTGCACCATCTGCTTTTGAAGCCGGCTTTATTTCAGCTGCGCATAGTGATGAAGATATTGCTTACACGATTCGAGCGGCTAAAGAAACTTTTGCTGAGATGAAAGGATAATTCGACCTCTCCCTGACCCTCTCCTAAAAGGCATAGGTATCTACACAATTCCTGAACTTTGCGTTAAATTGAAGAGCATGCTCTTCAATTTAACATCTCTGGCCTGGATCAGCGTCTTGTCAAGCGC
>NZ_JBBCWZ010000145.1:0-2545 GCF_037145695.1 Acinetobacter sp. USHLN143 | reverse complement strand
AGATGAGTTTTACTATGACCAGCTACCACAACAAAATAAGGTAGCTTAACTAGAGCAGAGTATCACTTATAAATAAGCTTTTAGTTGTTCAAACATGTGGGACCACCTCTATTTAAAAAAAGGAAAGAAGATGAAAATTAAGTTTTTAACAGTTTCATTGATGCTTATTCTGCCATTTTCTGTTTTTGCAGCAAATACTGTAGTAGAAAAAGCGGTCATTGAATCAAATAATACATATAAGGCGAAGTATAACTTAGAGGATATGACTGAGTTTAATCAGGCTCAAAAGGGCTTTATTGCCAAGCCAACAGGTCAAATTAAAAGTGAGAAAGGCAATGTTATCTGGGATTTTGATGCATTTAGTTTTTTACAAGATCAAGCACCAAATACCGTTAATCCCACTCTATGGCGACAAGCAAAATTAAACAACAATGTTGGGCTATTTAAAGTAACAGATCGAGTTTGGCAAATTCGTGGTTTTGATTTGGCAAATATGACCATCATTCAGGGTGATACTGGCTGGATTATTGTGGATACATTAACCTCTAAAGAAACGGCTGAAGCAGCACTTAAATTTGCTAGACAGCATTTAGGTGAGCAAAAAATTTCAGCCATTATCTTTACCCATAGCCATATCGATCATTTTGGTGGTGCATTAGGCGTTCTTTCTAGCGAAGAAATTAACGCTAGAAAAACTCCAATTATTGCGCCAAAAGGCTTTATGGAAGAAGCGACCAGTGAAAATGTGATGGCAGGTTCAGCCATGATACGTCGTGCGACTTATATGTATGGAACTTTTCTACCTAAAAATGCGGAAGGATTGGTGGATACAGGTTTAGGTAAGGCTGTTGCTGTGGGAAAAATGGGCATCCTTGAGCCTACACAACTGATCACTCAACCAGAACAGAAAATGACGGTTGATGGCTTGGATTTTGTGTTTTATAACGTGCCGGGTTCAGAAGCACCAGCAGAATTAACGTTCTCTATCCCATCATTGAAACTTTATAACGGCGCAGAAATTCTATCTCATACCATGCATAATCTTTATACCCTTCGGGGTGCTAAAGTCCGTGATGCCTTAAAATGGGTGGGCTATCTAGACCAAGCAATGCAGCATGCCAAAGCATCCGATGTATTGATTGCACAGCATCATTGGCCTGTCTGGGGCAATGACAATATTCAAGATTTTATTAAAACCCAGCGAGATGTTTATAAGTTCACGCATGATCAGACGGTGAGATATATGAACTCTGGTTTTAATGGCGCTGAAATTGCCGAAAAAATTAAGCTTCCAGCGGCACTTGATCAAAAACTATATGCTCATGGCTATTATGGAACCCTAAAACATAATGTAAAAGCAGTATACCAATATTATATGGGATGGTTCGATGCCCATCCTTCCAATTTAGATCCATTACCCCCTAAAGCTGTTGCAAAAAAATATATTGAGTTAGCAGGTGGGGAGAACAATGCATTGAAAAATGCGCGGGATGCCTACGCTCAAGCTGACTATAGATGGGCTGCCGAGATTTTAAAACATATTGTGTTGAATAACCCTCAAAACCAACAAGCAAAAGACTTATTGGCGAATACTTATCGTCAATTGGGCTATGCTGCTGAGGCTTCAACTTGGCGTAATTTCTTTTTGGTGGGCGCTCAAGAGCTACAAAATAATGTACCCCTACAAAATACTTCTGATCCGAGTGATTTATTGATTCATACACCAACTGAAAGATTTCTTGAAGCTATGGCGACAAATTTAGATGTGGAAAATTTAAAAAATGAAAACCAGTGTATCAATCTGGTTTTGTCGGATACCAAAGAGCATTTTTCATTATGGGTTGAAAACTCAGTCATGCAGTTTAAGCGTTATGATGAAAGTAAAGATTTGGCATTGGATTGCCCTACATTAACCTTAACCAAGCCCTTATATCTAAAAATGATTACAGGTCAAATAGAAGGGGTAAAAGTCCTGCTTTCTAAAGACAGTAAAGTCAAAGGTAATCCACTGAAAATTGGAAAATTCTTTGCAATGTTTAAACGTCCAGATTCAATTTTCCCGATTGTGACTCGACCAAATGGCTAAGCTCAAATAAGTAAAGTCGAAACTTAAATTAATAGATCCAAAGAAATGGGTGAAATTATCAACTTGGTTCTCCCAATCTTATAACAGGAATACAAGAAATTATTTCTTGTATTCCTCTTTAAAATTAAAAGTAAGCTATATGTATTTTAACTCTATTGATACTTTATTAAATGGTTTTTGAATTTTTATACTTTATTTTCGATGGAGATATTTTTATTAGTAGCTTGTTTAAAAAAGATTTGTTTATTTTTCTATTAATTGCTTCTAAATAATAACTTCAATATTTTTGTGGTTAAAAGGCAAGGGGGTATTATGATGTGTTTTTTATTGAAAATAAGCTTTTATATTAGGGCGAATTCAAACATGAGGTGCGACAGTTTGAAAAGTCTTATGATAATCAACAAGCTGAGCAAATTTCTCTAATGGTGTAAGCCAATCTAACGCTTTTCTAGGACGAGT
>NZ_JBBCWZ010000144.1:0-2591 GCF_037145695.1 Acinetobacter sp. USHLN143 | reverse complement strand
AGTTGTAATTTCTCCAAAAAGCTTGAAAACCATTTTAAAGCCTTCGACTTAACCTTCTTTTACATCAATAATGGCTTCATTTAATGTCAGCATACTTTTTAAAACACCACCTAAAATTGATGAGGCATTAAAGTATTCCATATTATATGATGATAATAGTAATATAAAAAATATAACTATTATAAATAATATTATTTTTCGGACTAAAGAGTTTTTCAACTCTTTAAGGGAAGAGTTTTTTGATTATAATGTCGTTTACCTTTTTGATGAATTTGAAAATGTAAATAGTGATTATAAAAAAATAATTAATGAACTTGTTCGAATGAGTGAGCCCGGTTATTTCTTTAGAATAGCAGGGAGAAAGGAATCTGCTGTAACAAGCCAAACTTTAAATGAGAAGAATAAAGATGGAAATGAATTCATTCTAATTGACTTAGATGTCATATATAATCAGAATTCAAAACAAGCTAAAGAGCTAAGATTATTTATTTTAGACTTTATTGAAAAACATTTGAGATTAATTGCATCTGATAATTCAAAAATTGATGTGGAGAAAATTTTTGGTTCTGATGAAGATTTTTCTAAATATTTAAATAATGATTATTCTATTTCAAATGAAAAAAACATGAAATTGTATAATTATATAAAAAATTCTTTCATGCGTGCTTTGCCGATTAGTAAAAATATCTCTGCTGAGATTTTCAGTATTCTTGCAAATGGGGTTGATTCACTTCTATTCTTAAAACTAAATATTATTAGATTTATGAAGTCAAAAAAGATTAACGAAAATAATCTTTTGAGTTTAGCTGCTAAGGTTAATTTTGAATATAAAAGCTATCTTGAATTAGGTAGTAAAGAAAAGCCTTATTATACTGCATTAAACCATTATAAATCAGATATTATGTCTCAATTACATTATATGGAAAATCCTCAACGGGTTCCTTTATATTATGGCTTTGAGACATTGTGTCAATTAACTTCATATAATCCAAGAAATGTATTAAATGTATTATATAAAATTGAAAATCAATTAAAATTTGATAACAAGGATTTTTTCTCTGAAGAATATATTTGTTTTGAAGCTCAATCACGAGGTTTTAGAGAAGCTGCGAAACATTTTTTTAATGAAGATACCTCTTATGGTTCAATTAGTATGCAAGCAAAACAAGCTATTGAGAAAATTGGATCATATTTACAAGCTGCTAGATTTTCTTTAAAAATTCCTGAGTCATCTCCATTAGCTATTAGTTTTGCTGAAGCTGATTTAGATGAGAACTGTAATAAAATTTTTAAAGCATGTATTGAGTTTTCACTATTGCAAAATATTGGGAAAAGAAATGATCGAAATCTAACCAATAAACAAAATATAAAAGTTAGATTAAATCCAATGTTATCTCCATTATGGTATTTGCCAGCAGTTTATCGTGGTGATTTAAGTTTAAGTAACAAGTTAGTAAATTTAATGTTTAGTCAATCAAATATGGATGAGTTTAATAAAGAGTTAAAACAGGTTAAGGTTAAGTGGAATACAATTCTTAATAAAAAGAATATTATTGTAGAGCCTATAAAAGAAGATAGCCCAAAACAATGGGAGCTATTCTAATGATAGATTATGATCTTTATTATAGAAGTCATATTAATCCAGAAAATTTATCTAAAATTGATGATATAGATATATTTATTTCTGCCTTTAATAGGAGTAAACGTATAGAAATTGTATATGAAAATATTAAATCAATAAAAAAATATTGGTTCATTCAACCTGAATATAATTTTAATTACGATGATATTAAAAACTTAAATGATGTAATTATTTCTGACAGCTTTCATGAAACTTTTCAGGTAAAAAGGATTATTGACACTTTTAAAGAAAGCTTTGGTGATAACTTTTCTGAGAAAAAGATTGTTATCGACTGTACTGGATTCATGCGCCATACATTAGCTTTTTTAGTAATAAAGTTAGCCGCACTTAAGTGTTCTAATGTAGAGATAATCTACACTGAGCCTAAAACATATATAAATAATGATCGTACAAAATTTAGTGAATTATGTGATGAAGTAAGACCAATTGGCGGAACAGAATTTACTAAAACTGGTTCAAAAGAAGCTGCAATTATGTCGATTGGTTATGATACTGAATTAATGTCTCAGATGCTTAATAGCTATGAAGGGGTAAAGTTATTTCCTCTATTCTCATTTCCCTCTTTAAGTGCTGATATGTTTCAACATAGTGTACTTCAATCTGTCAATATTCAATCACCGCACAAAAGTATCATAAACAGTACTAGATACTTTGCGGCTGCTCACGATCCTTTTTCAACTGCTAAAGAGATTAGTAAGTTAGTATCTATCATCAGTAATGAGCAATACACCAAAAATATATATTTAGTACCTTTATCAACTAAAGCTCAAGTTATAGGTCATGTCTTCTTTTGGTGGAAAGAGCATAAAAAACTTAAAGAAAAAGATATTAATATCAATTGAACCGTACCGGGTTTGTCGGAGAGTCAATATTCTGAGAGACTATCCCGATGACAAAATTAAAATATACCCCTGAAATCAGAGAAAGAGCGGTTCAATTATTGATTGAA
>NZ_JBBCWZ010000143.1:0-2621 GCF_037145695.1 Acinetobacter sp. USHLN143 | reverse complement strand
AAATGGGTAATGTACAAGTTGCTGTAGAAGCATGTTTAATTCGTCTAATCACAGATACTTTATAAAGTATTTTAATACTTTTTTGAATCCGTCAATGCGTAAGTCCTATATAAATAGATATTGGCATGAAGCCGCCAAATTTTTCATTAAAATTGTTGGACAAAATTTTGGCGATTGTGACTCTGCCACTGGCAGATTAGCCTGAATTCAGCATTAAAATCAATTTAAACCGCATAATTTTATTGATGAAATTAAAATTATTTTATTGAACAAGTCACATCCCAGCATCTGTTTGCTCAAGACAGGATGATTGGTCTAGTTTTTATTAAGTATTAAACAGGACTTCATCAGAGAGCTTTCAGCACTAGAGAGTGAGGTCATTTCATTAAAATGCCAGATAGATGGCAACTTAAGGTTCATCTATATAAAAGATTTTAAAAAGAAAGGTCTGGGCAAAGTTTTCTTTTGTCCCAGACCTGTTCAGTATTGAAGACAATCAAATCGTCAACGGTTTAATCGTCTTGCTGATTTTGTATTAATCAAGATTTTTCGATGCTTTGACCTGTTGCTGAATCAACATGCCGCCCGTTTGACGCTGCCAAAGCTGGGCATAGATGCCATTCAATGCTACCAGTTCATCATGCGTGCCTTGTTCGGCAATTCGACCCTGATCCAGCACAATCAGACGATCCATCTGGGCAATGGTAGACAGGCGATGAGCAATGGCAATCACAGTTTTACCCTGCATCAAGTCGTCCAGACTGTTTTGAATAGCGGCTTCGACTTCAGAATCCAGCGCACTGGTGGCTTCATCCAGAATTAGAATTGGAGCATCTTTCAGGAATACACGTGCAATTGCAATTCGCTGACGCTGTCCGCCGGAAAGTTTCACGCCACGTTCACCGACATAGGCTTCATAGCCTTTTTTGCCACGCAAATCCGTCAGATTAGGAATAAATTCTTCTGCTTTGGCTTTACGCACAGCTTCAAACATTTCTTCATCAGTCGCATCTGGACGACCATATTTAATGTTTTCCGCGACAGTGCGATGTAGCAGTGAAGTATCTTGAGTCACTAATGCAATATTCTTGCGCAAACTGTCCTGAGTCACATCGTCAATATCCTGACCATCAATCAAGATACGACCCTGGTTAATATGATAAAAATGCAGCAACAGTTGAATCAGGGTAGATTTCCCTGCACCTGAACGGCCGACAATACCAATTTTTTCACCTGGGCGAATGGTCAGATTAAACTGATCAATCACGTTTTTATCATTATAGGCAAAGCTGACATTTTCGAATTTAATTTCACCATGATTGAGCTGTAGCTCTTTGGCACCCGGTTTATCTTCAATGGCAATTTTGCGGCCTAAAGTTTTCATACCATCCTGAATGGTACCGACATTTTCAAACAGGGCTGAGGTCTGCCACATCATAAATTCGGCAATACTGTTCAGTTTCAGTACCATTGCCGTGGTTGCTGCAATAATGCCTAGCTCGGCCTGACCTTCCATCCACAGCCAGATCGCGGTACCCAGTACGCCACCGTACAACACCACACTTAAGAGCAAGATGCTGATTTCGTATTGCGCACCCAGACGCATCTGTTTATATACCGTTACCATAAATTCCTGCATTGAGGTCTTGGCATACTGACTTTCACGGCCGGCATGAGCAAACAGCTTCACGGTCTGAATATTGGTATAGGCATCCGTAATACGCCCGGTCATGACGGCACGGGCATCCGCTTGAGCATTGGAAATTTTGCTCAAACGTGGAATGAAATAACACGCTGCACAGATAAACAAGGCTAGCCAGACCATCAATGGAATGATCAGCAAGGGTGAAATTGCACCCAAAACAATATTGATGGTGATGAAATAAATCAGCACATACGCCAGCATGTCACCCAGAATGACCCAGAATTCGCGTACTGCCAGAGCGGTTTGCATAACTTTGGCCGATAATCGTCCGGCAAAATCATTGTGGAAAAAATCCAGGCTTTGTTTCATGAGCAGATTATGAAAGCGCCAGCGTAAACGCATCGGGAAATTGCTATACAAAATCTGATGCTTAATTAGGGATTGGGCGCTAGCGAAAAAAATATTGGCCAGAAGAACAATACTCAGTAAGGTTAAATTGCTAGCATGCTGTTCCAGAAAAGTATCGGGCTGGCTTTTACTGAGCCAGTTCACCAGCTCACCAATTTTTGAATACAGAAAAGCTTCGAAGCTGGCAGCACCGGCAGTACACAGTACCAGAATCAGCAAATAACGGCGGACTCCATAGGCTGCCTGCCAGACAAATGGAAAAAACTTGGTCGGTAAAGGTTGGTTCAGATTTTTGGTGGGATAGGGGTCAACCAGTCTTTCAAGCCATCGAAACATTATCGTACTCTTATCATGCATTTTGCTTTTCGGGAATTATAAAGGATTCTGTTTTTTTAAGCCCGTAATTGGGTGAAATTGCCACAAAATGATTCACTCAATTAAAACTTAGATTAGGGTATGTTGACACTTTTAGCTTAAAAAAATAGCGAAGTAGTAAAATCAAATCGCCAAACCCAATTTTACTATTCGCTATGCCTCGTACCATGCTGACAGATCAACACTGGCAAAA
>NZ_JBBCWZ010000142.1:0-2722 GCF_037145695.1 Acinetobacter sp. USHLN143 | reverse complement strand
TGGATGTCTGGTGATTTGTAGTCATAAATTTTAGTCCCCACTTGTTTTTAAGTGGGGACTAAATTAAGGCTTATAGGATGAATTCATAAGGTGTGTTCAGCGGACGCTTACAGTTCACCTCTAATTTTCTATATTCCTCAACTTGTTTTTCTAAAAATATAATTTCAGAACTAACTTTTACTTCTTCTAATTTGATTTTAGAAACATCAGATTCTTCTTTATTTAAGATTCTGATTTCATTGATTTTTATTGTTTCTTTAAATACAGAGAATTGAGGATTTTGTTTGTTAATATCCTTTTCTAAAAAACCAAATTCAACAAGTTTTCGTAGTATTCGATACATACGTTGACGATTAAAGCGATGACGTTCTTTTTTAGATAGTTTCATTCGCTTCCAAAAATCATTTGCAGTCCAATTATGAATTGAATTCGATTGGATAATAGGGAGAAACACCTCGAACAAAGGCATTCTAAGGATTTGCATGGTGAAATACTCTTCAAAATTACAGAAAAGAGGATTATAAGCCGTGGATATATAGTCCTCAAATAGTGATAGTTCTGTTTTTTGAGCAATTGATTCAAATATGTCAGAACTTACTGTTTCTTTTGGTTTGAAGGTTCGAGAACAGAGAAAACTAAAAAAACTAACGCAAGAAAAACTTGCTTTACTTTGTAATATAGATCGTAGCTATATGGGGCGAATAGAGCGTGGAGAAGTGAATATTACTTTAGAAAAAATTTATGAAATAGCTCAGGCATTAGAGATAGATATTTTAGATCTCATGCCCCTTATAGCTAGAGATAACAAAAAATGATTATAGATATAAGTCTTGAATGCTTCATCTAACTTAAGCAATATAGAGACACATTTCTTGTTACTTTATTTGTATGGATCTAAGTTTTAACGTTAATCATTTGAGTAATGAATTCTATCAAACTTACACATTGGTAGATTATAGTGAACGTGAAATTTATAATCTATTGGTATGCGAATTTCAGAGAAAATCTAGGCCATTAATTGTTGATTTTAAACTAATTTTTGAAAATAAATATAAAAATGGATTAAGTCATGATATTCATACTTATCCAGGAAAGCTGTATCCGAATTTAGCGAAATTCTTTTGTAAGGCTTTATATAAAGAGCGAAATACAAATAAATTTTTAGATCCTTTTGTCGGTTCAGGGACAACTATTGTTGAAGCAGCCGCAGAAGGGTATGAGGCTTTCTATTGTGATATTAATCCTTTAGCAAGACTTTTGACTAAAGTTAAGACTACGCAACTCGGAAAAGATGAAATAGACTTTCATTTAGAACAGTTATGTACCTTATATAAAGAAGCTCATTCATTTGAAGCTATTGATGTTATTAATGCTAGTCACTGGTATGACGATAGGGTAAAAAATGACTTAGATAAATTAATGAGTTGTATAGACAGTCTAGATAAAGTGGATATAAAAGACTTTTTCAAAATAGCATTTAGCCATCTTGCTAGGAAAGTTAGTTATTGTGATTTACAAGTATCAGTTCCAGTTAAAATAAAAATTAAATCAAACTTTAGTGCCTTAAGAAAAGCTGAAATCGAAAAGAGGCTTACTTATATTAAAAATGTAGATATCCTGACGACATTTAAAGAAATTGTTGAAAAATACAGTATTTCCCTACAGAATTTTGCCAACTGTTTAAAGGAAAATAGTACAACCCCAAAATTGTTAGCTAATAACGTTACTTTAATTAAAGATGAGGCTGTTTTTGATTTAATAATAACTTCACCACCCTATGGATCTGCACAAAAGTATATTAGAGCATCTAGCTTAAGTTTAAACTGGCTAAAACTTTCAAGGCCTCAAGAGGTAACAATATTAGTCAATTCTTCTATCGGAAAAGAAAGAGTTACAAAAGAAGATAAAGAGAAAAGTGATAATTATTTCAAAAAACTTAATGTTAAGTTTCAAAATGTACTGGAAAAAATAAAAGAGCAAAATTTAACCAGGTATTATATTACCTTGACTTATTTAAAAGAAATGGATTCTAGTCTAGAAAATATTATAAAATCTTTAAAAGAGGATGCAAGGCTTGTATTAGTGGTAGGTAATAATACAGTCTGTAATCAAATATTTTATAATGATGAGTTTTTAATAGATCTTCTTGAAAATAAAGGGCTAAAATTGGAAATACATTTAATTGATTTTATTAAATCAAGAGGACTTATGATTAAAAGGAATAAAACTTCTGGAATTATAAATTATGAAAGTATTTTGGTATTTAAAAAGTAAATCATGATGAAAACTGATAGTGCATATGAAATATATAGGCAAAAAATACAAATTCTGAATGAATATGTTTGGAATAATGATAAGCCTTGGCATGTCATTGAAAAATGGTTAGAAAACTTTACAGGGTATTCTTTTTCTACACCAGAATGTGAAAAATTAATGGCTTTACATATGCTATGTAACTTTAATTATTTCAGTCAAGATATGGTTAGGCAGATGCTGAAATCATGTTATGAGGATCTACTGATTATACCTCTAAAACAAGAGATAAGAAAAAAAAATAATAATACACTTGATGTAGATTTAATTAACTATGAGTTATCCAAAGAAATAGAAGGGCGAATTCAAACATGAGGTGCGACAGTTTGAAAAGTCTTATGATAATCAACAAGCTGAGCAAATTTCTCTAATGGTGTAAGCCAATCTAACGCTTTTCTAGGACGAGTAT
>NZ_JBBCWZ010000141.1:0-2754 GCF_037145695.1 Acinetobacter sp. USHLN143 | reverse complement strand
CTTTATGGTGAATATTATGGCTGCTATAGTGGCTTATTGCTTAAATCCAAATAAGCCAACTTTCCAAAACTTGCTAAAAAGCTAAAATATTTCATCGAACTCAGGTTATTTTAGTCATAGCAGTTTTATTCTTAACGTGAAGTGAATATCTTTTATATCCCCATCAGATGAAAATTAGAATAACAAAAGATTACATAATCTTTATTTTTTACTATTTATTAAGTTTCATCTTAAATGTTTTAAGACTTATTACTATAAGGCAGGCACAAAAAAAGACGCTAATGCGCCGTGGATTTCTTTGTGCCTGTATGGTTTATGGGTTTATGCAGCTACGCTAAAACGCTCAATATGACCAAATACACTTAGCTCTTCATCATTAGCTTTAGAGATATCTGCCAGTGCTTCACCTTCAATTGAATAAGATCCGAAGTCCTCATGAATTAGATCAAACTCGGTATCTGGCGAAAATTCGACGCGCCATAAAGTTAAGATCACCTTATCGCCTGTAACAGTATCAATGCCTTTAAACAGCAAGCGATATTCATTACCTAGGTTAGTTGCAATTGTAGTACGTGTCTTAGCACCGGCTTTGGCAGAAAACTTAACTGAACCAACAATAGCTTCATTAAAAATGACTGTGCCGTAAACAGCATCCAGTACATATTTATCTGAAGTGATGGCAACATCCGAGCTGTCTTTAAAATCCACTTCACTTAAATTACGATGTCCTAAGTCAATCATGGCGCCAGCTTCTACAGCACCCAGAGTAATATCAGTCAGCTGAGTTTCAGGGATTTCGATTGATTTGCCACTTAGGACCATTGCTAAGTTTTGCTTTGTTACTTCTTCAAGCGTACCAGAGATAGCCACTGCAGTTTGTTTGCGTAGTACCGCATCCTTAGCACGGAGGCCGGTTTTACTTTCATAGTGATCAGTGGATTCACTAGAGATTGCGATCTGCAATTCCGGTGTATTACCAACGGGCAATAAGGCAGATGGCACACTATTAACCATCTTCGCCAAATGAAGCTCGCCTTGAAGCGAGATTAAATCTGATTTAGCCATTACTTTTCATCCCCTGTGGTTTTCTTGGCTGGAGCAGCGGCTTTAGCTTCAGGTACTTCCTGAATCACGCCATCTGCCACTAATTTTTTGATCTGAGCATCACCCAATCCGCCAACGACATCGCCCTTTTTAAAGCGACCGACAGGCTGAGTTGCCTTGTATTGTTTCACCATGACTGGCTCCTAAATGAATTTTTGTGATTCAAAAATAATCGTGATGTATGCAAAGCCCGGACTATAACCATCCCGAACCGATATGAAATCCAGTGCCGTGCGTGATGCTTGAGGCTGCCAACCGGAAAGTAGTTGAATTACTTTCTCGGTCAAAAGCCCCGCTTCATCACTTACAGCACGTCCATCGGTCATTTGAGATTGAGCATTGCGACATGCCACCGTAACCGCCCATTGCTGACCGATCTGATTGATACTTCCACGACCTGCACTGGCTTTCTTGTCGATACGGACAAAATTGACATGCGCAGATGGCGTGACTTGTGACATCTCTGTTACGCTGACTGAGTTTAACGGCGTATAGATCTTTAGAAGTTCTGGAATTTCTTTCAGCTTTTCTGCAATCTCATCACGTACCGCGAAGAAGGTGCTCATCTATAAAACTCCCGACAATATCTAAAACCATGGCTTCATCTTCTGCATTGATCCCTAACTGTGTTCGAGGCGGTAAAATCGACTGCTTAACTTTCCGATATTGACCACCCACTGCAAAAGTAATGTATTGGCCATTCTTAGGTAGGATTGTTGCGCCGTAATGTAGATGGGGTGCAACCAATGATTGGGAGAATGACAAATACAGAAACCGGGAACGGGCATTTAAGGCTAAGCCGCGTGGAATTAGGTTGGTGGTCAGTTCAGTTTTTCCGGCCCCTGGTGGAACATTGATAACTACGTTCGCAATCTCACCAGCTATCACCTGATCAATGATCCAAGAGATATAAACATGGTGCCAGTTCACCGTAAATTTGAAGCCCATTCGGGGCTTAAAGAAACGCCGGGTGAAATATAAATGCTCATCTTCACACAGCTTCTTTTCAACCTGTGTTTGCAGATCCATTTAGTATTCCTCTTGGGCCTTCTTTACAGCAGCTTCAACTTGGTCTTGGGTAGCGTGCACAACTGTTGTTTGTAATGCTTCGCCGTCCTTACCGGTAATTTCTTGTCGGTTAGTGAATTGACCACCTACATCTTTAGCAGCCTGTTCAAGAATCTTGAGTGCTAATTTTGCATTCTTGGTTTTTTCAAGTTGCTTCTGATATTGCTTAAGCCGGTAATACTTACTAGCAATTGGAATATCTATCAAACCTTCATCAAATTTCTTACGAGTCTGGTTGAATAGATCTGCAAGTTTTTTCCCGAGATTGCGACCTGCATATTTAGTCGGGTCATAGTTTTCACACTGAACCGTACCGGGTTTGTCGGAGAGTCAATATTCTGAGAGACTACCCCGATGACAAAATTAAAATATACCCCTGAAATCAGAGAAAGAGCGGTTCAATTATTGATTGAATCTGAAAAAGATTATCCTTCTACTTGGGCTGCAATCACAGCAATTGCGCCTAAGATTGGTTGTACTCCTGAAACACTACGTGCCTGGCATCAAAAGCATTTAGATCAGCAAAATCCTATTAAAGTACAACAGATATCTGATCAAGAAAAAATGAAGCAAATGGAACGT
>NZ_JBBCWZ010000140.1:0-2954 GCF_037145695.1 Acinetobacter sp. USHLN143 | reverse complement strand
GGTAATATAGTCCATGAAAAAGCCTTGCTCTGAAATGTTTTGTCTTCGTAACCAAGATATTACAGATGCTAAGGCTTTTTTTTATTTATTTTTTATGTCGAACTCAGGTTATCTATACTTATATTCAGAGTTAGATAGTTTTATTATTCGAGAAAATAAAAAACCATTGGGCCGGTCAAAGTCTCAATGGTAGAGGATTTACATGTGAGTCATTATTATCGAAGGTTGTAATGACCTTTCTTGTTATTCTGATTTTCTCATTTCTAAAACGGACGGCTACCCGCCAGACTGATGCGTTTTAATAAACGGCGCTGATCAGCCGGGAATGGACGGCGTGAGTGCAAAGTCACCTGATTATCCCAGAACACGATATCGCCAATTTCCCAGTGATGTTCATAAGCGAACTCAGGTTTTGAAATATGCTCACGTAATTTTGCGATCAGTTGACTGCCAGCCTGATCATCATAATTGACCAGTTCGACTTCGGTATGCGTATTCAGCCAAAGTGCTTTACGACCGGATTCAGGATGAGTGCGCACCAGTGGATGTGGATAGGCATGACTTAATATGGGCTGATCTTTAAAGCGATACAGCGGGCTATTGCCATAACCTTGATCATCAGCCTGATCTCTGGTTTTTTGACGGCGCACGAAAGGGTTATAAGTAATCAGTTGCAGCTGATCAATCTGTGCTTTGGTTTCTTTATTGAGTGCATCATAGGCTTTAATGGTATTGATCCAGCTGGTCTGTCCACCGTTCTGAGGCAGTTCAATCGCATACAATAAGGAAGCAAAAGAGGGTAAAGGTGTCCATTGATGATCGGTATGTGGAGTCAGTTCACCATGCCCGGTATAGTCTCCCTGACCGACGGCATTGGAAACCGGCACGACATCGGGTGGAACACCGCTATCGGACTGCGCAGCCAATACCGGGGTATCTGCACCTGGGCGGAAAATGGAACCGAAATAAGTTGAAAATGCCAAGTATTGTAAATCATCCAGACTTTGCTGCTTAAAGATCAAAATCAGATGCTCGGCCAGAGCCTGTTTTAACTGTAAAATGGTTTCAGATGACTGGGCTTTACGGGCATCCAGACCAAAGACCACTGCGCCTAAGGCCTGATCTGTTTGCGGTACAATCTTGATTTCAGCCGGATGTTGAAATTGATCTTGCTGATGCCAGCGTGGAGCATCATGAATGGCTTGTGAAAGTTGGGTTAAGCTGGTCATTATAAAGTCTCAGAATTTTCTTGTTGATGAGAATCTAAGAAAATTCCGGACTGAAATAAAATCAAAAGAAATGATAAGTTTATGAATAATCTGATATTTTTAATATTTAGTTGATTTTGAAACATTTAACTTATTGTGCGATGGATTGCGCATTTTCTGCTGAGGATATTTCAGCAGTTTAGTGTGCGCAAAAAGCCTGATTAAAATATTCAAATAACTGAGGTGTTTGAAACCACAGTCCAATCGACAAAGCCAGTAAAAGCAGGATTGCCACAGCAATCAAGAGTTTGAGTTTCAATAGAGAATCAGTCATGGACGATTTGCTCCTCATTGACCCAGAAATGCACCAGTACGCCAAAAATGCTGAGGACAATGGATAGCATCCACACCGCATTATAATTGCCACTCAAATCATGGTTAACTCCACCGAGCCAGCCACCAAAAAATGAGCCAACCTGATGGGTAAAGAACACGATGCCACTGAGCATGGTCAGATATTTCACCCCGAACATATTCGCCACAATGCCATTGGTCAGCGGAACGGTCGATAACCAGAGTAACCCCATAATGACACCAAAGCTATAGACTGTCCATGTGCTGAGAGGCAGCATGAGAAAGGCAATAATCGCAATTCCACGCAATGCATATAATCCCATCAGTAGATGCGGTTTGAAGTATTTGCCACCCAGCCAGCCGGCCGTATAGGTGCCTACCACATTAAACAGACCCACTAAGGCTAAGAAGATCGTACCGGTTGTGGCATTAAACCCATGATCAATCAGATAGCCAGGCAGGTGAATGCCAATAAAAACTACCTGAAAACCACAAACAAAAAAGCCCATAGCCAGAAACCAGAAGGGTTTATGATTTTTCACCACCACCAGAATCTGTTTAAAATTGAGTGAGACTTTATTGGGGGTAGCGGCCGCGTTGGGATGAACATACATCGGTGCTTTCAGCATCCAGGCCAATGGCACAATCAATGCAATTAAAATGGCACTGACCACCAGCGCCGCTGACCAGCCGACATTCTGTAATAGCAACAGGGTTGAAGGCAGCATGATAAACTGACCAAAAGATCCGGCCGCACTAGCAATTCCCATCGCCAAACTGCGCTTTTCTGGTGGGGCAGCACGTCCAACTGCAGACAATAACACCGGAAATGACGTAGCTGACAGGGCGAGACCCAGAATCAGGCCGACACTCAGATTAAGCAATAATCCGGTCGAGCTAACTGCCATCAAGAGTAGACCAATTGCATATAAGGCTCCGCCTACAGCTACCACAATCTTGCTGCCATATTTATCGGCAAATGCCCCGGTAATTGGCTGAACTGCACCCCAGATCAGGTTTTGCATGGCAATAGCCAGGCTAAAAACATTATGACCCCAACCGAATTCTTCGCTCATCGGTACCAGATACAGGCCAAAGGCATGACGTACACCCAGTGACAGTGCCAAAATGATGGCGGAGCCAATCAGCATAAAAATAAGAGCTTTGGAAAATTGACTGTCAGCCATACGTCATTCATGCCTATAAATTTGATATGTATAGTATTCGATTCAAGCAATAGAGGCGATTAAATAAATATTGATCAAAAGATAAATTTTTTTTATTAGGGTCTGTTGACATTTCAAGTATAGAATTTACCCGATAAAGGTAGCCAAATAAATATACAAGCTAATGCAACTGCCCCCTCATAGCTACACTTTAGCTTATCATATC
>NZ_JBBCWZ010000139.1:0-2998 GCF_037145695.1 Acinetobacter sp. USHLN143 | reverse complement strand
AGATGAGTTTTACTATGACCAGCTACCACAACAAAATAAGGTAGCTTAACTAGAGCAGAATATCACTTATAAATAAGCTTTTAGTTGTTCAAACAAGTGGGACCACCTCTTTTCCCCTCTTTATTAAAGAGGGGTTAGAGGGCGTTCAAAATTCTGTGTCAGTAAATTTGACTAGATTTTAATTATATCATCTAATCGACCTTCAAAGTAAATGGATAATTGAGTAATCGTTTGTCCCCATTCCTGAATAGGCATTGTCCATTTTTCTGATGCCTGTTGAATACCAATATACAGTAATTTCATCAGACTATCCTCATTGGGGAAAGCTCCTTTGGTTTTGGTTAGTTTGCGGAATTGACGATGTACGGCTTCAACGGCATTGGTGGTGTAAATCGGCTTCCTAATCGCTTTAGGGTATTTGAAATAGGCGGATAGTAGATGCCATTTGGTACGCCATGACTGAATGACCACACCATATTTTTCGCCCCATTTTTCTTCTAGCTCATCCAGTGCTACTTCTGCCGCCCCTTTGGTATCAGCACGGTAAATTGGCTTTAAATCAGCCATAAATGCCTTCTGATCTTTACTGGCAACATAGCGTAAAGAATTACGAATTTGATGAACGATACACAGTTGTATTTCTGTTTGAGGGTAAATCGCTGCTATGGCTTCGGGGAAACCTTTTAGTCCATCTACACAGGCAATCAGAATATCCTGAACACCACGATTTTGTAGGTCTGTCAGTACACTAAGCCAATGGTTCGCCCCTTCGCTTTCCGATAAATGCAAGCCGAGTAGTTCCTTCTTACCTTCAACATTTAAAGCTAAAATGGTATAGATCGCTTTGCTCACATAAACACCTTTATCCTTCACTTTGTAATGTATGGCATCTAACCAAACAAAGGGATAAATTGTATCGAGTGGGCGTTGTTTCCATGCTTGTAACTGAGGGAGGAGCTTATCTGTAATATTGGTGATAGCACCATCTGAAATCTCCAATCCATACATATCAGCAACATGCTTTTGAATATCACGATAGCTCATACCAAGTGCATAGAGTGATATGATTTTATTGTCAATTTCTTCTGATAATTTGGTCTGGTTCTTTTTAACTAACTGTGGCTCAAATTCACCATTCCGATCTCTAGGGGTTTCAAGCTCAAATGAACCTGATGTAGATTTTACTGTCTTGCGAGTATAGCCATTGCGGCGATTACCTTGTTTCGGATTCGCTTCAATGTAATTCTCGATTTCTGCTTCAAGAGCAGCTTCGGTCAGTTGTTTAATTAAAGGGGTGAGTATGCCATTTTCTCCAGTCAGTGCTTGTCCTGACTGGAGTTGTTTTAAGGCTGTTTCAAAATCAAATGTAGTTGCCATAATGCATCATTCCTGTTTTTAACAGTTTAAGGAAATGACACAGTTTTTTGAACACTACCAGGGGTTAGGGGAGATTTAAGAATTACATTTTTCGATATGCTTAAATATTCGTTCACATAACGCTTTGGCTTTTGGTGTAAGTTCCCAATCAGGTTTTTCATCGAAATCTTTGATGATTTCTCGGCAGAAATCTAGTTTATATTTTATTGTACCTACACCTTTACCATCAGCAAATGCAGTTTTATCAGTTGATGTTCTGGTATTTCGTATTTGATCGTCTAATAGTTTTCCTATTCCATAATCTTTATGATCGAAGTAATCAGATGCAGTTATTGAATCTAGATTTTCTATAGTAAACCCTTGCTTAGTTTTAGCTTTCATATTGCTAAACTTCTTCTGTGCAACTCTAACTATAGAGTCTTTTGGAAGAGTATTCTCAGTTTCTTTACATTCTAAAATCAGATAATTATCTTTCTTCAACTCACTTTTTAAAACTTGCACACGATCAGCTTTATTTTGAATATCACCATCTGCAATGAGTAACATTTCACTTGCGACAGCTTTAGCATTTAAACCTTTATCTTCCAATTGATCAGCATATGTATCACTAAAGCACCAATGCACTAAATTACTTCCTGCATATTCTACAAACGTGTAGTGATAATTCGGCATAAAGCGACGATACTTTTTATAAAGTTCATTATTAGATTTTTCTAATTCGGCTAAATATTTTTCCATATATTTTGTGATATACAGACGATCTGTAATACCTTCAACCCAGATCGTACAGTTAGCTAAATAAACAGAAGAAGGACGTACACCTAGTGAGGCAAGTAGGTCACGATCACGGTCACAACGATAAATTTTAAACTCAAATTCGTTAGAAGAACCTTCTTTTGGGTGTTTAACAAACTTTTGGATCATGACTTGATCGGATTCATCTGCCATGTCCAATAAATGATTTGAATGCGTTGTAAAGAAGTAATAGTGATTAGTTTCATTTAGATAAAAGTTCATTAGCTGACGAACCATACCTGCATGCATGTGAAGCTCAGGCTCTTCTATAAAGAAAGCATGTGTTTCTGTATTTCCTTCTTTATCTTTGTTTTTTATATAGGCTTCATAGGTTAGGATAATCGCTTGTTGCAAACCATCACCCAATTCATAAATAGGTCTTTGTCTATCTGAACCGATTTTGATGTTCACTACATCTTGATCATGCTTCGGAATCAATGAAACAGCTTCATTATCAAAGAAATATTGGCTTAGTTTTTCTTCATAATTTTTAATTATTTCACGTTGTTCAGGTTCACCTAGAAGATGGATTTTAAGCTCATGATATAAACACTCACCAGTAATAATATTTTCAGTATTAAATTTACTTGTATCCGTAAAATAATCTTTTTGAGCACGTTCGATATATGGCTGTTTATTTTCTATTTCAGTGACAGGGCGCATACCTCTTAAAATAGGGATATAGAATTTCATATTTGAAAATATTTTATGAATATAGGACTTACGCATTGACGGATTCAAAAAAGTATTAAAATACTTTATAAAGTATCTGTGATTAGACGAATTAAACATGCTTCTACAGCAACTTGTACATTACCCATTTATA
>NZ_JBBCWZ010000138.1:0-3004 GCF_037145695.1 Acinetobacter sp. USHLN143 | reverse complement strand
CAGATGAGTTTTACTATGACCAGCTACCACAACAAAATAAGGTAGCTTAACTAGAGCAGAATATCACTTATAAATAAGCTTTTAGTTGTTCAAACAAGTGGGACCACCTCTAATTGAAGTGATTTTATATTTTTAGTTATACATTCAGCCTTTTAAGGCACTACATATTCAACTTTATTTAAAAAATAATAATTTAAAGAAGTATCAGCGAAAAGCAATGAAAACTGAGGAAGATGATCGTCTTCATTCAACTCATGAGGGCTGAAATATATTTAAGTCAGCAATCACTTTTAACTTTATTTTTACTTATTAATCTGTATGCTTATTCTGCTTTCTCGGGGGGATAGATTTAAATGAAATTTACACAACTTGCGGCACTTTGTGCATTGGCTTCAACTGCAGCATTTTCTCAAGCAAAACCAGTTTGGCAGGACTTTAGCGTTACAGGTCTTTATGGTGAAAACTATAAATCACCATTTCTCACTCAAGATGAAAAGCTTGATCAAACAACGGTTACTGCTGAATATGCGGCCGGTTTAAAATATGGTGATTTCTTTGCTTTCGCTGATCGTACTAACAATGATCCAGAAGGTAATAGTACCTATTTTGAGGTTGCACCGCGTTTAAGCTTAAGTGCAGTTTCAGGAACTAAACTTGAAGTTGGTCCAATCAAGGACGTACTCGTTGCGACAACTTGGGAAGGTGGCGAAGGCTTTAATAACTATTTGTATGGTGTTGGTTTTGCTTTAAATGTTCCATATACACAATATGCAAACATTAACTTCTACAAAGCTGACAATGATAACACTGCAGATGATTATCAAATGACCATCACTTATGCAGTACCATTTAAGTTAGGTACTGAAGATTTCCTTGTTGATGCATTCCTAGATTGGTCAACGGCTGAAGATACACATGCTAGTGAATTGAACTGGACTAGCCAGTACAAATGGAATGTAGGTAAACATATCTCTCCAGACACTAAACTTTATGTAGGTATCGAACATTCAGTTTGGAACAATAAATATGGTTATAAAGGCGTAGACCAAAATGACGTCAGCGCACTTGTGAAATATCATTTCTAATTGATGTATCATCAAAAGCAGAACTCCGGTTCTGCTTTTTTTAAACTGTGATTTCAGATCACCTCTACTAGAACAAGAATATGCCTGATTTTGACATTCGACCTGCGACCGAACTCGACCTTGAAACCATCCTTGAGATTTATAATCAGGAAGTACTCTATGGTACTGCGACCTGGAACAGAACAGCCTTTGATTTGAACTATTTCAAAATCTGGTTTAAGCAGCTTAAAAATCAGAATTTCCCGGTTTTTGTGGTTGAAGATACGCGAAATCAGGTCATTGCTGGCTATGCCTGTTATGATCAGTTTCGCAGTATTCAGGGCTTTCAACAGACGGTCGAACATTCCATCTTTTTAAATCCGGATTATGCAGGGCAAGGTTTGGGTTCTCAATTATTGCAGTATTTAATTGAACAGGCTCAAGTACAGAAACTGCATATCATGGTCGCGGCGATTGATTCTGAAAATACTTCATCGATTCGCCTGCATGAAAAACTGGGTTTCGTTCAAACTGCCTATATGCCGCAAGTCGGACAGAAGTTTGGGCAATGGCGTGATTTGGTCCTCTTACAACTCAATCTGGATCAGGTTTAATTCACTTTTATTTTAAATTCTTCTCTTGATCTATTTTCTTAACATCAGCCTCCCACTGTCTTAATCACTTTCATATTTTCTGATTTTTACTGGATTGGATTACAACAGAGATATTATTTACTTCACAAGCTTGCTATGTTTTATTCAGCTAAAAATCATACTGAATAACACCATGTATAAATCTCTATTGTCTATTGGTCTTTTAAGTTTAAGTATGCTCACTTTTGCTGATTCAGACTTTGAAAAAGAGCTCCGTTCAGGCTGTAGCAAAGTGCAAAGCTATGCAAATAATGGCAAAAAATTCTACAACCAAAAACAATATCAAAAGGCCATAGCGCAATTTGAGCAACAAGCCGCATGGTCATCCTTTTGTGCGATGAATGTAGAAGGCGGTGGTACAGCTTTTTCCGAACGCGATATCACCACGGCGTTTAATAATGTTGGCTTAAGTTATGCCAAGCTTGGAAAGCCGCAATGGGCACGCGCCTGGTTCTCGGTTTTCCCGAATGCTAAAGCCAGCCAGTTCAATCTAAAACAGTTACCTGCACCAGAAAAATCAAAGAGTCTTGCAGGAAAATATGTTCGTTATGCAGGTTTTGGTCAATGGAATACGATGGAAGTTAAACGGGCTTCGAATGCCTACCAAATTGAGTTTAATGGACTCTATATGGGTTTGCGCAGTCTGATTTATGGACCAAATATGGGAGAATTTTCAACCCGCATGCCACTGAATAAAGCTCAGACCAATTACAGCGTAGAAGATTGCAAAATTGATTTGAAATTTCAGTTTAACGCTCAAATTGGACAACAGATTGTGATGAATAGCAACAATCCAATGTCTTGCGGTTTTGGCCATAATGTCTCAGCGGATGGCATGTATTTAAAGGTTGAGTGATTGCTGATTCAGCGATATCTTATTCCCCTATAACAAACATAATATTCAAAATATTATAGGGAAAATATGGCTGATACGGGCAAAGCGATAGGCGGTGAATTTAGAACTGGACAATTTGGTATGTACTTCCTTTGGGATGAAAATACGGAGATCTAATCCCTCCATTATTCAAAAAAGAAAATTCCCCTCTCTTTAAGAGATGAGAAGCTCTGCTTCGTAAGAGGAGATTTAAAATTTAATCCCTCCAAACCTCCCTTTCTTACGCTTCGATATAAAGCAGTGCTTATATCTTGCTTAGGGAGGCTTTTTCCCTCTCCTTCTAGGCATAGGTATCTACACAATTCCTGAACTTTGCGTTAAATTGAAGAGCATGCTCTTCAATTTAACATCTCTGGCCTGGATCAGCGTCTTGTCAAGCGCTATAACAGCCT
>NZ_JBBCWZ010000137.1:0-3154 GCF_037145695.1 Acinetobacter sp. USHLN143 | reverse complement strand
TATTATGGTCAGCCTCAGGGTGAAGTGTGTCTAATCAACAGGGTTTTCGGTCTCTAAGCACTTTTTAAAGGGAACATCATCGACTCAAATCTCTATTTGCAACAGTGCCGTAAATTTGAGAATGAATCTGTACGTACAGACTCATTCCCTATCTATAAAGATATTAGAAATAGCTACATAGAGTTTATTTCTAGTTTATTCAAATTAGTCGTTCAAATTAGGCGTTACTACGGATGAACAATAATTTTTACAGCAGACTCATTATTATGAATCAATGTTTCAAAGCCTTTAGAAACAAGATCATCTAATGCAATCCGTTGGGTAATAAAAGGTTCTAGATTAATCTTACCTTGCTCAACCAAACGGATAGTTTCCTGATGATCATTTACATAAGCAATCGTGCCACGAATATCTAGCTCTTTCATCACCACACTATGCACATTAATTGTGGCAGGATGGCTCCAAATAGAAACGATAACGACTACACCAGTTGGTTTCATTGCTGCAACGAGTGTATCCATGACTTTATTGACACTACTACATTCAAAAGCGACATCTACACCGCGGTCTTCTGTAATTTTCATTACCTCAGCAACTACATCAACCTTAGATGGGTCTAGTACATAATCGGCAACACCCGCTTCTATCGCTTTTTCTTTACGTTTTGCACTCAGTTCAGTAATGATGACCGTGAGACCTTTAGCCTTTAAAATAGCAGATAAAAGTAAGCCTATTGGGCCTGCTCCACCAACCAGTGCGATATCGCCAGCTTTTGCGCCACTTCTGACATAGGCATGATGACCGACAGATAAAGGTTCTATCAATGCTGCTTGGTCTAAAGGAATATCATTTGAAATAGGATGTACCCAACGCCGCTGAACTGCAATTTTTTCAGAAAGACCACCACCGCGTCCGCCTAAACCAATAAAGTTCATATTTTTTGATAAATGATACTTATCATTGGGGCCAGTCGGCACATCGTCAGCAATGATGTAGGGTTCAACTACGACATGTTGCCCAATTTGGATATCATCTACACCCTCTCCAACTGCATAAACCACGCCTGAAAATTCATGTCCCATTGTTACAGGTGCAGATTCTCCCGAAATTGGGTGTGGGTGACCACAAGGTGGAATAAAAATAGGACCTTCCATGAATTCATGTAAATCTGTACCGCAAATACCACACCACGCAACTTGAATTCCAACTGTGCCTGGAAGTACTTTCGGTTCAGGGATATCTTCAATTCGAATATCCCCTCGGTCATAAAAACGAGCTGCTTTCATTTTATATTCCTTATATTGATGTTAACGGTAAACCAGTGCGTACACGGCCTCAACTTTCAATAAAGTATAAAAGGTGTTTGTGTAGGCAATACCCTTACTTTTGATAAGCCAAAAGAAAGCAAAAGCCTTTGTTACCCATACATAACATCCCTATTATGATGGATAACGTGTGGCATCCCTGCCACACTCGTGTATCCAAACGTTGCTTAAATTAAACTATGTAATAGTGGCGACATAAAGGTGCTCTTATCGCTATATATTAAAAACTTAGTGGAACACTGTTTCTAAAGCTTTTAAACCCACTTTGGGATCAAGTAGACCGTTGTAAATTTCAGGGATTTCACGTTCCACCCCAAAAAATTCATAAATGGCAAGCATCGCCCCACGAACTGAATATTCCACAGTAAAGACCACGTCATCTTCAATTTCCACAAACTGTCCAAGGAAAGCAAAGTTTTGTGAGCCTTGTGGAATTACCTGTGGACGATCCCCCGGTTTACGGCAGGCGAATAGGGCAGAGGCGTATGGCATCATGGCGGTAGTAACATCAGTCGTTGCCAAAACATGATCTAAAATGTCGTCAAAACCGAGCTGTTTAATCAGTTCTGTTAGGATTTCTTGCCCCGTGGCTTCGGACATTGGTTTTTTGATGTAATCGCCTATATGGTCAATTTGGAAACCGTAGCCCCATAAGGTATATAAACCTTCAGGTAAGTCGGCAAAGTGTGGCTGTGCAGGAACCACGATGGATAAATGCCAACCCGACTCATACCAAGTCATGAGTGCGCCTGTGCCTGGTTCATTGCCTGTATAGTCAATAATACGTTTAAGTAGCACGTCATCTTTCATGGTCAGAGTGAAAGACTCCCACTTATGTTCATCGACATTGCCATAAAAAGTCATTGGACGGCCAAAGTCTGGGGCTTTTTGTGCCAGCGTTTCCCAAAGCGTCCAGCCATGATCTTCTCGATGACGAATAAGGGCAGGCACGTCATGATTACCGCCATAACGTGAGTCTGCTGTAATAGAGCCTAAAGTGAAAATAGCTAAATCATTGGCTTTCAGATTAATTTGCTCTGAGCCTTCAGGCAATTGTACATATAGGCGTGAAGCGTAGCGTTCTTGAGTTTCAGCATTGGTAATGAAGTCTGCATCTGTGACATAGTGTCCAAAACGCACATCGACGCCTTGTGCGACTAACCAACGCTGTAGGGGCAGAATCATCGAGTCATATTGGTTGTACTTGGTACGTTTCACACCCGCTAAGGTATGAATGCGTGGCAATTCTTGAATAAAACGCAAGAAATAGCGTCTTAACTCTGCTGCACTGTGCCATTTTTGAAAAGCGAAAGTCGTGCGCCACATGCGCCAGAAATTGGTTTCAAAAAAGGTTTCATCAAAAAACTCATCAATGCGGCGACTGCCAATTTTTTCTTCTTTTGAAGCTAATAGGCGCAGCATCTGTGCACGATGTAGCGTATTCAGACCAAGCTTTGCTGCATCCGCAATGACATGTTCGGCATCAATCAACCGTGCATTGGCGTGGGTTTTCACTTTTTCATTAAACTCACGACATTCTTCACGCACCGAAATGTCTGGATTTTCCAAAGATGGAATACTGGAAAATAAGTCCCATAGGCACAAATAAGTTTCATCGGTCAGCATTCGCCCACCACGTGTTACCCAAGCTTGCGCGGCATGCGGTGTATGTCCACCATCCATCGAACCACCTGAAATATCGAGTTCTTCTAAAATATGGCTCTGTACACGACAAATTTCACAGAACCCTTATCCTATCAGGATTCTGCCTTCTTAAAATTGCCAAAATTTCCTTAAACTCTTCTTTTTTCCCAAAACCAATTAAACGC
>NZ_JBBCWZ010000136.1:0-3463 GCF_037145695.1 Acinetobacter sp. USHLN143 | reverse complement strand
AGCAGTCCTTAACAGATTTACGGAATTAGGTCGACCACTTACCCAAGTTACGCCTTAAATTTGGCTCAATTAGGGGCGCTTTGCATTTCAAATCTTTGTGCAACAAAGCCGGTCACATTTAATAGTGAATTGATACAAGCATCTATAATTAAAAAACATAATATTCTGATAGATTAAAATTACAACAAAAAGTCTGGAGGTTTGTATGACACGTATACCAAACGGAACACAGGTTATTCATCATATCTCACTTTTCGATCATGCTTACTATAAGGAAGAGAATGGAATTTTAAAGGTTTGGAGCAAGGGAGAGTGGGTGGAGGCACTGATACCCAGTATTAATGAAATGATTGATAACGGTTTTGAATTAGAAGTTCTTCACAGCTAATTGTTATGCAGGCGATGAGCAAGTACTAACTTGTTATTTACCATCTATGATCACTCCACTTTTCAGTGGGGTCTCCAACATTTGGGAGAAAAATATGCGGCAACTCTTAAAGCAGCTATTATGCTTTCATCACTACACTTATGAGTCGGATATTTTTATTCAGGTAGAATGTTGCAAGTGTGGTAAGCATAGAGATGATTACACAAATTAAATAAAGTAAATTTAAAAGAGGTAAGCCTGTTCATGAATTTGATCAGGCTTTTTTAATTTATAGAGAAAAGTATGCTCCAATTTATATTCTGCTTATTTGGCCTGCATGGTGTGACTGAAATTAATTGTGATGACCAGAAAGTGTGTCGGGATTGTTTGAAAGAAGTGGAATAATACAAAATCAAAAATATAAGCCTGCTCATTAATTTGATCGGGCTTTTTTAATGCCTGAAATTCCATAAACCTGACTCATTGGTGATCTTATGAAATAACGTCAGCCATTAGGCAATTCGGATTTGTGACGCTGTACATTCATTTGTTCAGCTAAAAGCACAAACGGTGGGATGCTGAAACCAGCCGTATAAATTGGTTTGAATCCAGTGCGATTTCGTCACGTACTGAGTGGGCCTAAGAGAAATACTAGATCTGGGATGACAACCCGACCCATACAGGACGAAAGTTAAGAAGTCAGATTGATAGCCCATTTCGAGATGATGGATTAATGAGTAGCGTTTGGCCCTGCGAAAAGGGCTTATTTAATGCCCTGAGAAATATTAGTGTAATCACACCAAGTTAAAATGCTTGATCATTGCTTGATTAACCAGGAAGGAATCTTGCTTAGTTCGACAAAATTACTGACATTATTTTGGAAATAAATATCATAAATTTATGTTTTATAAGTGAAAATAACTGACATTTCTTGCGACATGATTGCTTGATTGTCCAGGAGTAAAATCATGCTTAGATTACTGATGTGTTTATTCGGCCTACACGGTGCGACTGAGATCGATTACACGATTGATGATGAAGAAATCAAAGTGTGTCGGGATTGTTTGAAAGAAGTTGAATAACAACCACTCAAGCAAAGAGCTGTTTCATAAAGCTGTAATATTTAAGCAATATAGTTGCTCTGCAAAAGAAGAAAGACGTTGTGACGCAAGTCAAGCCCGTTTAATTGGAGAGAGTTAAACGGGTTTTTTATTGAAATATATTGCTATTTTCCTTTTGTCGAACGTATTACGACTCAAACCCCGTCATTAATTTGTCGGGGTTTTTCTTTTCTTATTGGTGGTACCTATGACAGACAAAGTACAAGCTAAACAAGACTTAGAATTTTGCAGTACTGAGCTGTCTAAGTATCAGAATCTCAGCAGATCTGGATTGACGCGTCATCAAATGATGGTAATCGATGAAATTATAATTAAGCTGAAAGAACGCATTAATAATTTACGGTTCACTTTGTATGGATGAAAAGGCTTATAAACTTTTCACCCAAAAAATCCCGCCAAAAAAGAAATCGCGTGTCAGACCCCTACCCAAAGCTGGTGAAAAATACTTAGAAGCATTCGATCGATTAAAAGAAATCTTGGATCGGATGGAAATCAAATACGAAGAATATTTTCATTTTAAAAGTACTAAGCACTGGCGTTTCGATTTGCACCTGGTTGGCTATCTCACATTAATTGAAATTGCTGGTGGGCCTTGGTCTGGTGGTCGAAAAGGTAAGTTGGCCACAAAAGCTTGGAGTATGGATCGCTATGACCATGCTGAAGAAATGGGTTACCGCTATCAGCGTTTTGAAGTCAATGATATCAACATGGGCCGTGCAACGGCATGGCTGAGAAATTTAAAGGCATCTTATGGAACAGTTCAGACCATTCCCGCCGACGGAGCTGATTGATCAGGCTGAGGAAGAGGAGGCTATTCGTTTGGCACCAGCACCAGAGCTTAAAGAATGGGTCGTGAATAACTGGCTTACTCTCGGTGGTGAACTACATAACCCGGATCATGATCATATTGCTGAATTACTGCATAACAATGAAGAGTTCCTTGCATTCGCATGGGCTTCATCTGCCGCCGTAGCGAAAAAGCGTATGGTACTGGGTCAATGTGAAAAGGTGATGTTTAACGTGGGCGGCTGGAAGAAAGCACGCCAGGAACAGCAGATGCGGGACTGGTTCGGCTTTGTGCCTCAATACCTGATTACTGTGGATGCTGCTTTCTGTGAGCAAGCCTCAGATCGTGAGTTCTGCCGTTTGATTGAGCATGAGCTGTATCACATCGGTGTAGAGCGTGATGAAGATGGTGAAATCATTTATAGCGATATGACTGGTTTACCTAAGCATTACCTGGCTGGCCATGACGTTGAAGTTTTCTTTGGTGAGACCAAACGATGGGGCGCAGATGAGTCTGTAAAACGGCTTTTGGAAATTGCCAAGAATGCGCCGTTTGTATCTGAAACGAATATTGCAGCATGTTGTGGGAACTGTGTGATTAATTAAAATGGGATCAGATTTTAGCTTTACTTTATTTCATTTTTTTGTAGATTTGATCTAAAGGAGGGCACGTATGGCTACATATAAACAAATTCAAGAATTCCTTACTGAAAAACATGGGCGTACTTTTAAAAGTTGCTGGATAGCAGATATTAAAAATCAGCATGGTTTAACTAAAAGGCAAGCACCTAATAGGTATGATCCAGATAACCGTGTTCATCCTTGTCCTGAAGAACATAAGGGTAAGGTTGAAGAAGCATTGAGGCATTTTGAAATGATTTAAAAAAGCTCCCCGATTAAAGGGGATTTTTTTTGCCTACTTTGCATGACGTAGCATGACAAAAGGGGGATTTATGGCAGCACTTAAAGAGCCTGTAAAAATATTTATCGTTCAAGCTCTTGCATGCCGTGATACCCCTCAAGAAGTTGCGGAGTTGGTCAAGCAAGAGTTCAATATTGAAATTGATCGCCGTCAGTGTGAACCGTACCGGGTTTGTCGGAGACTTTTTTATTTAAGTTAGGCCACCTGACCTAACGGGTTAATCTTATCATAGTACATTGCTTCAAACTCAAAAGGCGATACATAACC
>NZ_JBBCWZ010000135.1:0-3574 GCF_037145695.1 Acinetobacter sp. USHLN143 | reverse complement strand
TTCTTCTTGGTCTACGTGTCATAAAATACTCCATATATTGATGTTTATAACATCATTTGGGGAGCAAAATATCACTTATAAGTGTTGTTCAAATTTCCTGATCCACCTCTAAGCCAAACAAGCAGATAAGAAGCCAATTAATTAAAAAGTTACACATGACGATTTATTGGGATAGGCGAACTTAAACTACTCTATCCCCAAGGGGTAAAACATGCTGATTTATGTGATTCCATTAGTGATATTGATCATCGTATTAATTGTCTTTAAAAAACGACAAGATGCTCAAGAATCAGATAAAGCAAAAACTAAAACGGTAAAAGCGAAAAAACCTGGCTCTGCTTCAAAAGCTGCCCCACAAAGAACCAAAGTGGTGGAGCCAGTCGGGGTCACAAAAAAATCAGCAACGCCATTATCAGCAGAAACACGCAAGAAAATTGAAGGCCTGATTCAGGAGCGTAATTTTTTTGCGGCCGAAGCACAGATTAACCAGGCACTGAATCGGGATAATTCACAGCATGAGCTTTATCTGCTGTTATTGGATATTCATATCTTACAGCAAGATGATTTTGCGATTACCCAACTGATTAATCATATTCGTGTTCTGAAAATCGATGAAATTCTATCTCAGGCTGAAGAAAAAAGAAGCGCCTATGAAAGAGAAAAATCGGTTAAACCAGATCCAGTTTCTAAGTCTGTTGCTTTCGCATCGAATACAAGTGATTTTGATGAATTGAGTCTTACATCACTTCCTGTAGATACAAAAGCTGGTTTAGCATTCGAGCAACTACAACAAGAAAGTGCGCCAGTTAAAGAAGAACCAGCACCTCTTGAATTTAATTTTAAGCCGAGTGCTGCGCCTGCCTCAACCAGCGCAACAAAGACTGAGCCTGAACAAGACAACAGTTTTGACTTTAATCCAAAGAGTAGCTTTACTCAGAGTGTGCCGACTGAATCAGCACCAGTAGTGGTTAATGAAGTTCAGTTTGACTTTGAATCTTTTAAAGTAGAGCCAACAACGTCAGAAATTTCTTCTGTAGCTTCTGATCGTCTAGAAACAGATTCTGAAAATAAAACGAATCTTAATCAGATTCCTGATTTTGATCTCAATTTAAGCACTAATAATGAACAGTTACCGGCTAGCGATGAAGAAATCAAGCCTCTAGATTTTTCATTCTCACTTGACACACCTGTACCAGCAGCTGAGAAAATTGCGGTACCAGCGACTGAGTTTGATCTGTCCAGTTTGACAGCTGCAGCACCTGTGACAGAACCAATGCCACAAACCAATCTATCAAGCATAGATTTTAAATTAGATCATTTAGAAACCACGCCAGAAGCACCTGCTGCGACAGCGATGAATTTCGATCTTCCTGCTACGCTAGCTCACACAGTGATAGACCAGCATGATCCACTCGTGCAATCTTTCCCGGAATTACTGGATGTTAATGAAGCAGGTCTCAATCTTGATCTTGCCCAGCAATATATTCAACTCGGTGCCTATGCCGCTGCCCGTGAAATTATTGCCGAGCGAGAAGCTGAATATACTCCTGAACAACAGCAACGCGCAGAGCAATTACTGAATCAAATCGCATCTTGATGCATTTCGATTTACACTAAAGCAGTCAATAATTGGCTGCTTTTTTTATGATAAAAAATATTGCATTAATTTATATGGGTGGCACATTCGGCTGCGTGGGGGATCCTCTCGTACCGATGCCTGCTGATTTATTTATTCCAAAGCTCGAACAGATACTTGCAGAGCAGTATTTTATCGAATATCACCATGCACCCACCATTAAGGACAGTAGTGCCTGCACAGCAACCGACTGGTTGCAACTGGTACAGTTTATTCAGCAATTGCAATCGCGGCAGATCCAGCATTTTGTGATTATTCACGGTACAGATACGCTGAGTTATGCCAGTGCAGTACTGGCACATTTTATTGGAAACTCGGCGCATGTGGTACTGACCGGTAGCCAATATCCGCTGCTGAATGCTCAAGGCAATGAACAGCGTGAATTTAGTGATGCCCTAGATAACCTGAAATTTGCACTAGATTCCGTCAGCGAATGTAGCGCTGGGGTCTATCTGGCATTCCATCATCAGCTGCTACATGCGCAAACTGCACTGAAACAGCATACTACTGAGTTAAATGCCTTTTCCGGTCTTGAGGCCAATATTGCAATCCAAACCAGTCAAGCGTGTTATCAGATCAAAGCTGAAGATATTACGAAAGCGACTGAATTCAACTGCATGAGCATCATGATGCAGCCAGTTGATCTGACCCAGCAGCTGAATAACCTGAACAACCTATTGGCTCGACCACCACATTTTTTATTTCTGCAAGGTTTTGGCACTGGCAACCTGGCGGTCAATGACGCCATGATTGCACTCATTGATCAACTCTATGAGCAGGGCTGTATTTCCGTCTTGACCACCCAAGTGCCTTTTGGTGCGACGGATCAGCGCTATGCTATTGCCGAATGGGTCAATCATTGCAAAATTTTGCTGAATGAAAGTTATGGACATGCGGATCTGTATGCAAAAGCCCTAAAAATGTATTTACAATACGACACTGTAGAGCAATGGCATCGTCATTGGTACGATCAATAAGGTTTTGAGGTCATTATGCAACGTTTTGCGGTGGGAATTGAGTTTTGTGGGATGCATTATCGGGGATGGCAGACTCAACAGCCGGGAGTTGCAAGCGTACAGGAAACCATTGAGAAGGTTCTGAGCAAAGTTGCCGATCAACCGATCCTCTTGCATGGTGCCGGCCGCACGGATGCCGGGGTACATGCGACCAACATGGTGGCACATTTTGATACTGATGCCGTGCGTTCTGAACGTGGCTGGCTGATGGGCTGCAATAGCCAACTCCCTAAAGACATCTCGATCCAGTGGATCAAAGAAATGGATCACAGCTTCCATGCCCGTTTTAAGGCACAGGCGCGCCGCTATCGCTATGTGGTCTACAACCACCCTGTACGCCCGGCATTGCTGCATAAACAGGTCACCCATGTCTATGCACCGCTTGATGTTGAACAGATGATATACGCCGCGAAAAAGTTTGAAGGCACGCATAACTTTGAAAGCTTCCGCGCCGCAGCCTGTCAGTCCAATCAGCCCGTTCGTCATGTCAGCCATTGCCGCCTGATTCAGCATGGTCAGTATCTGGTACTGGATATTCAGGCCGATGGCTTTCTGCACCATATGGTGCGCAATATCATGGGATGTTTATTGGAAATTGGTCAGGGCATGTATGCTGCCGATCATATTGATAATATTTTCGCGGCAGAAGACCGTAAAGCTGCTGGTGTGACTGCGCCAGCAGATGGTTTGTATTTTATTCATGCTGATTATCCGGCGCAGTTTGAATTACCTGAATTACCCTTAGGTCCGCACTGGCTGAATATGCCGGAATAGTTTTTAAATTTTTTAGAATATTTACCTCCCCTAACCCCTCCTAAAAGGCATAGGTATCTACACAATTCCTGAACTTTGCGTTAAATTGAAGAGCATGCTCTTCAATTTAACATCTCTGGCCTGGATCAGCGTCTTGTCAAGCGCTATA
>NZ_JBBCWZ010000134.1:0-3781 GCF_037145695.1 Acinetobacter sp. USHLN143 | reverse complement strand
AGCGTTTAATTGGTTTTGGGAAAAAAGAAGAGTTTAAGGAAATTTTGGCAATTTTAAGAAGGCAGAACCCTGATAGGATAAGGGTTCTGTGAAATTTGTCGTGTACAGAGAAAAATTTTATGTTTTAACAAAAAAATGAAATTTTTCTGGTATTCCAGTTGATTTATGTTTAAGATTTTAATTTCACGATACGAAATATTTTAATGGAATGATTGTTTTATTTATCAGTTTTTTTGAATAGATAATTAAACCTTTTTTCTTGCTGTAATACTTATCGGTCACTGACTCTTTCGGAGAAATCGAAACTTTTTAAATGTGTTGGCTACGTATTAAACCTAAAAAACTAGATGATTTTATGTTGTCTTTAAACTTGGGTAACAGGATTCTTTCCGACTACAAATAATTTCGGCACTTTTTCTTATATTTTATCTTTTATAGAAGTGTTTTATTTTGTATCGTGAAATTATGTTGCTATCATATTCATTAATTTAACTTTAATTGCCCTGACCATGACAAAAAATAAAACTGGTGAAATTCCCAACTTTGATGAAATCCGTTTAGATCCGATTTCACATATTCATAGAGAAAATAATCCTCAATTTATTGCGTCTATTGCGCGTGGATTGGAAATCTTACGTTGCTTTTCAGCGACCAATCAATTGCTTGGCAATCAGGAAATTGCACAATTAACCAACTTACCCAAGCCAACTGTGGCCCGTATTACCAGCACCCTGGTTTCTTTAGGTTATTTAAAACAACTACCGAATACCACGAAATATCTGTTGGATGTTGGGGTATTGGCTTTAGGCTATGCAGCTTTGAGTAATATTTCTGCACGTACTCAGGCCTATCCATTTATGGAAGAAATGTCACGCTATTCCCAAGCCCCTGTGGCAATGGCTACCCGTGACCGTCTCAGCATGATTTATCTGGAAGTAGTACATACAGAATCGACACTGACTATGCGCCGCCCTGTCGGTTCGACTTTACCGATTCATAGTAGTGCCATGGGACGTGCCTGTCTGGCAGCGATGGATGTAAAGGAACGCGAATATTTATTTGACGCGATCAAGAAAAGAAACGAAGATCAATGGCCAACCATCAAGCGTAATCTGGAACGTGCAATCCGTGATTATCAGGATTATGGCTATTGTCTGTCTTTAGGTGACTGGGCAAAAGATGTGAATTCCGTGGCAGTTCCGTTGGTTCACCCCAAACATGGGATATTAACGTTTAACTGTGGTGCCCCAAGTTATCTGTTAAATCAGGAAAAACTGGAAAATGAAATTGGACCGCGTCTGATTCACATGGTGAATAATATTGCAATGAATCTCAATAACATATAAAAAAATTAATTATCAGAGCGACATTAAGTCGCTCTTTTTATTGAATACCCAATCTACACATCTTCTTCCTTTATCCAGAATTCTCAGCAAACCTTTTTAATGCTGCGAAATAGATAAGATTTAAAAAAGATAAAGTCCTATTTCAAATAAAAAGATCAAAAATAAGCTTCATAACCGATTTAGATAATGCTATAAATATCGTATAGCGAAATTGAATTTTATATTATGGAAGATATAACAAGAGAATCGATGGAGTTTGACGTCGTCATCGTAGGCGCAGGCCCTGCGGGTCTTTCTGCTGCGATCAAAATCCGTCAACTTGCAATTGAAAACAACTTAAACGATTTGTCCGTTTGTGTCGTAGAAAAAGGCTCCGAAGTCGGTGCACATATTCTGTCTGGTGCTGTGCTTGAACCACGTGCCATGAACGAGCTGTTCCCCGACTGGAAAGAACAGGGCGCCCCGCTGAATGTCCCGGTGACCGAAGATAAAACCTTCTTCCTGCTGTCAGATGAAAAATCACAGGAAGCACCGCACTGGATGGTGCCTAAAACCATGCATAATGATGGCAACTATGTCATCTCGCTTGGCAACGTGGTGCGCTGGTTAGGCCAGAAAGCCGAAGAACTGGAAGTGTCGATCTTCCCAGGCTTTGCCGCGTCTGAAATTCTGTATCATGCCGATGACACAGTCAAAGGCATCCAAACCGGTGACATGGGCATTGGTAAAGATGGCGAGCCGACGCATAACTTTACCCCGGGTTATGAACTGCATGCCAAATACACCATCTTTGCTGAAGGCTGTCGTGGTCACCTCGGTAAACGTCTGATCCAGAAGTTCAACCTGGACAAGGACGCTGATCCGCAACACTACGGTATCGGCATTAAAGAGTTGTGGGAAATCGATCCTGCCAAGCACAAACCGGGTCTGGTGATGCATGGTGCCGGTTGGCCACTTTCTGAAACCGGTTCTTCAGGTGGCTGGTGGTTGTACCATGCCGATAACAACCAGGTGACCTTGGGCATGATCGTGGATCTTTCTTACACCAACCCGCATATGTATCCGTTCATGGAAATGCAGCGCTGGAAAACCCATCCTTTAATCAAGCAATATCTGGAAGGTGGTAAGCGTATTTCCTATGGTGCGCGTGCCGTGACCAAAGGTGGCTTTAACTCACTACCAAAATTCACTTTCCCAGGTGGCTCGTTAATTGGTGATGATGCAGGCTTCCTGAACTTTGCCAAGATCAAGGGTTCTCATACGGCGATGAAATCCGGCATGCTCTGCGGTGAAGCGGTCTTTGAAGCGATAGCTGCCGGTGTAGAAAAAGGCGGTGATCTGGCGGTGGCACGTGTAGTGGAAGGCGAAGATTTCTTTGTCAAAGAACTGACTGCTTATACCGACAAGTTCAACCATAGCTGGCTAAAAGAAGAGTTATACAACTCGCGTAACTTTGGCCCGGCAATGCACAAGTTCGGTCAATGGATCGGGGGTGCATTCAACTTTATCGACCAGAACGTGTTTAAAGTACCTTTCACCTTGCATGATCTGGTTCAAGACCATGCGGCGCTAAAAACCCAGGCAGCTGAAAGCTTCAAGCCAAACTATCCAAAACCGGATGGCAAGCTGACCTTTGACCGTCTGTCTTCAGTGTTTGTATCGAATACGGTCCATGAAGAAAACCAGCCAGCGCATTTAAAACTCACCGATGCCTCTATTCCGGTGGAAGTCAACCTGCCGACATGGGACGAGCCTGCACAGCGTTACTGCCCGGCGGGAGTCTATGAAATTATGGAAAATAATGACGGTTCCAAGCGTTTCCAGATCAATGCAGCCAACTGTGTGCACTGCAAGACCTGTGACATCAAGGATCCGTCACAGAACATCACCTGGGTGACACCGGAAGGTGGTGGTGGTCCGAATTACCCGAATATGTAAGGTAATTCCTGTGAAGGAGAAAAATACATCTATTTCTCACATTCACATACCCAATCTTGAAGCAGTTAGTATTAACACTTCACTTTAATTTTTTAGGTAATCCCAGTTCCCTCGGGAGCTGGAATTAATAAGCTAGAATAGAAATATAGGACTTACGCATTGACGGATTCAAAAAAGTATTACAATAGTTTATAACGTATCTGTGATCAGACGAACTAAACATGCTTCTACAGCAACTTGTACATTACCCATTTATATGGGCTTTCTCATGACAGAACCGAACTCTATTAGCTGCACACAACTTGCCGAGACTTATAATATCTCGCATGATAGTGTAAATCGCTTTCTAGAGCGTGAAGAATATACACCTCACGACCTATATCAAGAAGCAATTCAACATATTGATAATAATAAACTTATAGTCAGTATTGATGATACTGTTTTAGATAAACCATATAGTCAACATATGGACTTGGTTAGCTATTTTTGGTCAGGCA